>JBBQKP010000028.1:0-23815 GCA_038326995.1 Tepidisphaerales bacterium | reverse complement strand
GAGCACGTCGATGCAGCGTTGGGACCGCGCCATCGGGTTGTAAAACGCCGCGAGCATGACGATGAGGACGTCGATGGTTTTGAGATCCGCGTTGCCGTGGGATGTGCCAAAAGCGGTGTCGAGTTTTTCTCGCCAGGGCAGAAGCATGCGGACGATCCGCATGCCGACAAGGGGTTTGGAATCTTCGATTGACGGGCTCACGCGCGGTAGCATGCCATAAAAAAGGCAAAAGCGCGAGTGTTAAGATCGTGTTAACTTTTTAGAGTGGGAATGCCGGACAGTAGTGGATGAATCCCGCCCTACAGGGCTTGCCAACTTGCGAGAGAATTTTGCTTCCTGACATGAGGCTCTTGCTCACTTGCAAGAAGTCTTTGCTCACTTGCAAGAGGCTTTTGCTTCCTAACATGTGGCTGTTGCCAACTTGCAAGAGGCTCTTGCTAACTTGCAAGAGGTCTTTGCCAACTTGCAAGAGGTCTTTGCCAACTTGCAAGAGGTCTTTGCTAACTTGCAAGAGGCCCTTGCTAACTTGCAAGAGGTCTTTGCTAACTTGCAAGAGGCTCTTGCTAACTTGCAAGAGGTCTTTGCTAACTTGCAAATCGGGCTTGCAGAATGTCGAGACTGATTTGTAGAACTGCTGAACCGCCTTTTATCAGGCGGGGAATTTTTATCGATTTTTCTGCCCATTTAGTGGTGAATTGCTCAAGTCGTGTCGCGGGTGGTCGATGATCTTTCGATTATTTAGGCGCTTCAGCAGCATGTTCGTCGGGTTGAGGCTCGTCGGGCTTTTCGTGGCGGCGTCGTCAATTTTTGCTCACGGCGTCGCTTTGGCTTTAGACGCAGTGATCAACGATCGGCTGCAGCGCGCGGCGCTTCGAGAGTGATCGGTAACTGTCGCTGGATGGAATCTGCAATCGGCGGCGCTATAGTCGTTTCGAGTACGACACTGTTTCCCTGAATCCGCCTGCTGTACAACCTATGTTTCGACTGGCCCCGCTCATTCTGCGCAACATTTTTCGTCATCGTCGGCGGAGTTTGCTCACGCTGGCGAGTACGGCCGTCTCGTTGTCGGTGCTGGGGTTATTGATCGCGTTGTTTCAGGGGTTTTTCTTCGCCCCGGCGTCGTCGCCCCAGGAAGCGCTGCGGCTGATCTCGCGTCATAAGGTCTCTTTGACCAACGTGCTGCCGGCATCGCATGAGGCTCGAATCGCTGCGATCGACGGCGTGGTTTCGGTGTCGCCTTATTCGTGGTTCGGTGGTGTTTATAAAAACGACAAGCCGGAGAATTTCTTCGCGCGGTTTGCCGTCGATCCCGAGGAGTTGCGGAAGGTGTATGTCGACTACAAAGCGCCCGATGAGCAGTGGAAAGCATTTACGCGGAATCGAACGGGCGCTGCCATTGCCAGGAAGCTCGCCGATAAATTGAACATCAAGATCGGCGACCGGGTGAACATCAGCGGGGACATTTATCCGGTGAACCTGGAGCTGAAGATCGAGATGATTTACGATGCCCCGCCCAATAACGACGCGGTGCTGTTTCATGTCAAGTATTTGACTGAACTTCGAAAAGCCGCCGGTGAGGCCGACGCCGACACCGTGGGGACGTTTGCGATTCTTGCGCGGTCTGCGGACGACGTTCCGCGGATCGGCAGGGCGGTGGATGCGCTGTTTGACAATTCGCCGTCGCCGACGCGAACGGAATCGGAGCGGGAATTCGCATTGTCGTTTCTGGCGTTTCTGGGCAATGTAAAGTTGTATCTCGCGGTGATCTGCGCGGCAGTCACGTTCACCATTCTGCTGGTGAGTGCCAACACGGTGGCGATGAGCGTGCGCGAGCGGACGCGTGAGATCGCGATCCTGCGGACGCTGGGCTATTCGCCGATGGAGATTCTGCAGACGGTGATCGGCGAGTCGGTGCTGATCTCGGTGGTCGGTGGCGCGGTGGCGATCGCGTTCACGCTTGGTTTGACGACGCTCGGCTCGTCGGCGCTCGGGCCGTTCGGGGATACGATCAAGTTCACGCCGCAGGTCGTGCTGGCGGTCGGCGTGACGGCGGCGTTGATCGGCGTCCTGGCCGCGATCGTGCCGGCGGTTCTGGCTTCGCGTCGAAACATCGTCGAATCACTGCGGTACGCCGGCTAAGGTCACGAGCGACTTGCAGATCAAGGAAAGCTGAAAACAATTGGGCGTACCTCTTCGATACAACCTCCGCAACTTAGTCGAGCGCAAGGGCACGACGCTTATGACGGCGCTGGGCATCGGCCTGACGGTCGCGGTGCTGATCACCTCGATCGCGATGAAGCGTGGCATCGATTCTGTGTTTGCCGGCAGCGGCAATTCGGAGCAGGCGATCGTGCTGCGGACCGGGACCGATTCGGAGTTGAACTCGACGGTCAAAGAGGAAAACTATCAGATCGTGCGACGCTTGCCGGGCATTGCGAAGGATGCGTCGGGCGAGCCTTTGGTGTCGCCCGAAGCGATGACGGTGGTGAACTTGCCCAGCGTCGAAAATCCGAACGGGATGAACGTGTCGGTCCGCGGGCTCTTGCCGATCGGATTGAAGCTGCGCGAATCGGCAAAACTGGTCAGCGGTCGCTGGAACGACCCGGGCAAACGCGAGGTGGTCGTGGGTGAGGGGATCGCGTCGCGCTACCCAGCGGCGCGGGTCGGCGGGTCGATTCAATTCGGACGAGGCTCGTGGGATGTCGTGGGTGAGTTCGTCAACGGTTCGTCTTCGTCGAACTCTGAAATCTGGGCAGACCTCAATCAGCTTCGCGGGGATTTTGAACAGCAGGGCGGTTCGAATTCTCTATTGGTTCGGCTCGAATCCGTCGCTGCCGTTCAGACATTTACAGAAGCCGTCAAAAACGACCAGCGGCTCGGGTCGGCGGCGATTCCGGAGAAAGTGTATTACGCAAACCTGACCAAGTCGTCGACGGGTGTGGTGCTGCAGTCGATCGGATTTTTGGTCGCGGTGGTGATGGCGATTGGTGCTGGGTTCGCCGCTGCCAACACGATGTACGCTGCCGTCGCGAGGCGATCGAGTGAAATCGGTACACTCCGCGCCCTGGGCTTCAGCAGAGCATCGATTCTCAAGTCCTTCGTTTTGGAATCCGTCGCGCTGGCGCTTTTGGGCGGCGTCGTGGGCGCATTGCTCGCAGCGCCTTTGAACAATCTGTCGGCCGGGATTGGTAACTTTCAGACCTTCAGCGAGACCGCGTTCAAATTCCAGATCGACGCCGTGGCGATTTCCGGCGGGCTGATTTTCGCCGCACTCATCGGACTGGTGGGCGGTTTCCTGCCGGCATGGTCGGCATCAAGAAAGGGCATCGTCGCGGCGATGCGCGAAGGCTAAACCAATGCCCGCTGAGAGCGACCTTCAAAAACTTCGCATTGATAAAGCCGACCGCGCCCAGCGCGGATCAAGTTCTGTGTTGCCTTGGATCGTAACGATCGTGGTGATCGTCATTTCGTTGGTGGTCGGGCTTTGGTTTTGGAAAGGGCAATCAGCAGGATTGATTGTGGAGACGATTCGCGTTCGCGTGGCCGAGGGGGCGATGACCGAGCGAGACATGGTCAGCCTGAACGCGACGGGTTATGTGACTGCTGCTGCGAAGATCGAGCTTGCGAGCAAGGTGATTGGGCGCGTGGCGTGGGTGGGCGTGGAGATGGCCGACAAGATCGAGAAAGGCCAGGAGCTTGTTCGTCTGGAGGATGATGAGTTTCGCGCCCGTGTCGCGCAGGAGCGTGGGCAGCTCGAGGCCGCCCGCGCCAGGCTTGCCGAGTTGGTCGCGGGGTCTCGCCCGCAGGAAATCGCTCAGGCGCAGGCGGCCGTTGATCGCGCCCGGGCCGAGCTTGCCAATAGCGAGCGAAATCTTGAACGGCTGAAAGTCATGCAGTCTGATGCGGCGGTGACGACGCAGGAAGTGGACGACGCCAGCACGCAGGTTCTATCTCGACAGGCCGAGGTGCAGACGCGCGATTCCGCGCTTGAGCTTGCGAAACTCGGGCCACGCTCAGAACAAATCGACGCACAGCGGGCGGTCGTGAGACAGCTCGAAGGCTCGCTCGCGCTGGCGGAGATCGACCTGGGCAACACCGTCATCCGCTCGACGATCAAGGGCACGGTGCTCGAACGAAACGTCGAGGTCGGCGAGTTCGTCACAACGGGCTTCGTCGGCGACCGCGGCGCGAAGGGCTATGTCGTCTCCATCGCCGACCTGAATGACCTGCGCGTCGAACTCGATATCAGCCAGAATGACTTTGCCAAAGTTCAGCCCGGCCAGCCTTGCCGAATCGTGACCGATGCGTATCCCGATCGCCCGTACGACGGCGTCGTCGACCTGATCGCCCCCGAGGCCAATCGTCAGAAAGCGACGGTGCTGGTGAAGGTCAGGGTGCTCAATCCGGACGCGCTGCTGAAACCGGACATGAACGCATCGGTGTCGTTCCTGTCGACCAAGGCGATGGCGAGCACGCGAGCTGCAGCGTCGCAACCGGGGTCGTCGCAACCGGGGACGTCGGAATCGGTTTCGTCGCAACCGGCGGCCGCCATATTTATCCCGTCGTCGGCGATTCAAGACGGCGCGGTCTACGTCGTAGAACAAGCCGTCGCCAGGCGACGTCCAGTGACTGTCGGCGCGACCAGCATGACCGGCGATGTCGAAATCAATCGCGGACTCATCGGCGGCGAAGACCTCGTCGTCAACATCCCCGCCGGCCTTACCGACGGCGCAAAAGTTCAGATTACCACCAAGCCTTAAGTGCCAACCAAGACCCCGGAAGGATGTTTTAGTGACAGAACGAGTTGCGACAGAAACAGCCGTGACAGAAACAGCTGTGCCAAAACCGGCTGCGCCAGAACCCGTCGTGCAGGCTATCGATCTGACCAAAATATTCCAACGCGGCCAGACGAAGGTCGTCGCGCTGCAGAACGTCAACCTCACCATTAACCGCGGCGAGTTCGTCGCACTCATGGGCCCTTCGGGCTCGGGCAAAAGCACGCTGCTTCACATGACCGCGGGCATGGATAAACCCACCGAAGGTCGGCTTGTTGTCCTGGGTGAAGAGCCCGCGCTCATGGGCGAACGCGACCTGGCACGCTGGCGAAACAACCATATTGGGTTTGTGTTTCAGGCGTTCAACCTGCTGCCGGTGCTGACTGCTCAGGAGAACGTCGAGTTGCCTTTGAAGCTGACCGCCCTTAGCCGCTCAAGGCGACGTGAAAGTGCGTCGACCGCGCTTAAACTCGTCGGGCTCGACGACCGGCTAGACCACTTCCCGCGCCAACTCTCGGGCGGCCAGGAGCAGCGCGTCGGCATCGCCCGCGCGATCGTGACCGACCCCGATTTGATTCTCGCTGATGAACCCACGGGCAACCTCGATGCCGCCAGCGCGAAAGAGGTTTTGGATTTACTCAAGCGGCTGAATACGGAGTTTGGAAAAACGATCATCATGGTGACGCACGACCCGCACAGCGCCGCGGCCGCGTCACGATTGATTCATCTCGATAAGGGTCAGTTTGTCGAATCCACGCAAGGAGCCTGAGTCACGAGATCAGCCAGGTTGGGTGAAACACACCGATAGATTTTTACCGTTAAATAATTCACCGTTAAATAACTCACCGGCGAACGATCATGGTGTCATGACTGTTCGCCGGTGAAAATGTGCAGTTCTGTTTGAGCAGGGCAACCTTTTTGCTGCCATTGCCCTGTGCAAACTTCGAATGCGTTCCGCTTACTTTTTCGGGGCGGTCTTCTTGTCCTGCTTGGGTTTCTTCTTTTCGCGTTTCGGCGTGGTGCTGCCTTTTGCCATTGTGAATCTCCAGTATGAACCAACTGCTTGAAACCAATCGACCACCGCGTGGCCAAACGCTTCGAGCGTTCGCGAATCTTATCCGTGCTCACCACAACGATGCAAATTCGCAAAGGGCTCACCACACCGACTTCGTCTGTGGCTTTATCCCCTCGCGGGCACTCACTTCGTTCCCCGCCCGAATCCATCCTGCTTGCCGCATCGCTGGAGTCTGGACACGTTTTCACGCGAAGTGTGCCGGTGAGTGCCGGTGAGTGGCCGGGGTCGGCCGAACAGGGGGCTGCTCGCGTCAAATTTGCTACATCCGGGTCTTCCATTCACGCTGCCCTAGCCAGGCCGAGTTGAATTCCCAAGTAATTCACGACGTCATCGGCGGGCATTGGACCTGAGAAATGGAATCCCTGAGCGAGCTGGCAATCGAGAGCTTGGAGCAGAGTCAGCTGCTCATCGGTCTCCACTCCTTCGGCCACCACTTTGAAATTCAGGTTGCGCGCCAGAGTACATATTGCATTCACCAAAGCGGCAAACTCACGACCGCGAGACAGATTGGCTATGAAAGAGCGATCGATTTTGATCACATCAATGGGGAACTGATGCAGACTCGCAAGCGAAGAGTGTCCGGTACCAAAATCGTCCATGTAGACTTTAAAGCCCAGTCCCTTGATCAGGCCGAGTAAAGCAGTGGCTTGCTCGGGGTTGGACATGATCGCACTTTCAGTAATTTCCAGATGGATGGCAGACCGATCGACACCCGCGTCGTCTGCAATTTGCGCCAAGGTTTTGGGTAGGTCGGCTAAGGCGAGCTGCTTGCGGGAAAGGTTGACACTGATCGAAGGCACGGAATCGCGCCCCATCTCTTTCCACCACTGCGACAGTTGTCTGCACGCCTCTTTAAAAATCCATTCGCCCAGGGGTATGATTAGCCCGGTTTCTTCCGCCAGGGGTATGAACTCTTCGGGTGGAATCATCCCTTGCGTCGGGTGTTGCCATCTGACCAGTGCCTCAAACCCCTCGACCCGCCCGGTTTCCAGCGACACAATGGGCTGATAGAACAATCGGAACTGCTGCATATTCAGCGCCCGACGAAGCCCGTCTTCCAGTTCAACCTTCCGCTGCACCCGTACCCGCATCGATTCGTCGAACATGACGGCCCGACCCTTACCCGCGGCCTTCACTTCATACATCGCAGTATCTGCGTCTCGCAGCACATCCTCTGCAAGGTCATGCCCACTGGAACTGGTCACGATGCCGATGCTTGCGGTGCTGACAACCTCATGCCCATCCAGCATGTAGGGCATACTCAGCACTTCCAGAATACGGTCGGCCACTTTCTGGGCATCCTCAACTGCCGCAAGTCCATTGAGCAATATGACAAATTCATCGCCGCCAAACCTGCTGGCAGTACCCGCTTGCGTTGGTCGCGTCACAGAGTCAACGGTTCGCACCGCGGAATCGAGTCGCCGGGCGATTTCCCGGAGCAATAGATCGCCGACTCCATGCCCCATGCTGTCATTGACCAATTTGAATCGATCAAAATCGAGAAAGAGCACCGCGTAATTCGATTCCTTGGTTCGCTTATGGCGTTCAATCGCCTGTTGTAGTCGATCCAGAAGCAGTGCTCGGTTGGGAAGACCCGTCAGCTTGTCGATCAATGCCGACACTCTGAGTTGCTCCTCGATCATCTTCCGGTCGTCGATATCCTGAATCGATCCGGCGATTCGGATCGGCTGTGCATTTGCGTCAAACTGCGTTGCGCCACGGGCGCGGAACCACCGGTACTCCCCGTTCACCATGCGCAGGCGACACTCCACGTCGTAGGTTTCTTTCTGTGTCTGATTACGCTGCAGGGCACGCAAACTCGCGTGCGAGTCGTCGGGGTGAAGCCGGTCTGACCAACTGTCAAAACGCGAAGGAGGAAACTCCGCCTCTTTAATAAAGCCCAGGAGCGTCCAGAACCGAGGAGAATACCAAACGTCCTCGGTTCCTACCTTCCAGTCCCACAGTCCGTCATTGGTTCCCGTCACGGCGGCCTGCAGGCGGTCCCGTGTCTCTTCGAGCGTTGCTTCGGCGAGTTTGCGTTCTGTAATTTCCGACTCGATCGCCATGAATCCCGTCAATACCCCTTCACCATCCAACAAGGGCTGTATGTCCATCCAGAGCCAGTATTCCTGGCCGTCCTTGCATCGATTTAAAATCTCGCCACGAAAGTTCTGCCCGGTATCCAATGCGGCACGCAGACGGGCGACGGTGTCCTTGTCGGTCTTTTCAAACTGCAGAACTTCACCCGGCTTTTTCCCGACGACTTCCTGCATCGAAAATTTGCTGATTCGCGAGAACCCTTCGTTGACCCAGGTAATGCGCCTGTTCACGTCGGTGATGATCACTGCATTACTGGTCCGCCGGGCGATCTCCGCCAATCGCTCGGATCGCAATCCCGCCTCGCGCAGTTCACGGGTCATCGAGCCCGCCAGCGCGACCGCTCTCGCATGGCCGGTACCTATCGTCCAAAGCACAATCGCCCCCAGCAAGGTCAGCGTCGCCCCGCCCAACGTCGCAAACAACGGCGTGGTGGAATCGATCTCCGCTTCAAACGTGGGCGTCGTGCTGAGCGTGGCCGTCCACGTGCGGCCGCCGATGGTGATCTCGTCCTTGGTTTCGAACATGCGGTCGCTGAAGTTTGCCTTTGTGATGGTTCCAGTAACACCGTTCAGGTGACCGTCCATATCAAAGAGCTGGGCCGACTTCTCGGTGACAGTCCCGTCGAAGAGTTCAAGGTCAATCCGCTGCCCGACTGTCTCTCGCAGATCGAGAAGCACCGCCTCGAGATTGATGGGCGTGAAGACCACACCGGTCAGCGTGGCCATACGCTCGGCCGGAGTCGACGGACGCGTGCCGTTGCGGAAGACGGGCACAAGATACAGAAAGCCGGTATGCGGCATTTCTTGCTGCACGAGACTGATCCGGCCCGTGATGGCGGGCTGGCCGGTCGCAATGGCCCGCTCGATGGCCTCGCGGCTAATCGGCTCTGAGCCAGCGTCAAAGCCCCACGCCGCGAGGTTGGGCTCAAGAGGAAAGATGTGCTTGATGATATACAGGTCCGAAGCCGGCGCAACCTTGGCATTGGGTGGATCGATCGCTCCCGACGAGTGGGCAGAAAGGCGGACCTGAAAGTCCGGGGCGTCGTCGGCACGCTCTCTCGTGATGAAGCCATCCAGATCAGGACGCATCACCCGTTCGATGAAGCCAAACCCCAGCACGCCGGGAAACTCTTTGGGTATATCGCGTAAATCAGCGTACGCCTTGAACTCATGACGCTCGACGGACTTGCTCACAGCATAAACGCCGCGGGCACCCTTGAGCCCATAACCCGCCTGATCGACCCGGCGTTGTGTATCGTCCAGAGCATCCTTTGCCAGCGTTTGGAAATGAGCCCGCGCCTCGGCCTGTATCGAACTACGGATTTGCCATCCGCCAACCAGCGACAAGGCCAAGCCCATCGCCAGCACCGTGACCACTCCAAGCTTGAGACGCCATCCAACCGCCGCAATATCGGTCGTGTAGTTGCGGTCGGAGTTCTGCACCGCCGCCCGCACCCGCAAAAGGATTACCGGCCCGGCCAGTATTCCGAGCATCGCGGCATCAAGCAGCGACCGGGGCGCGCCATTGACTCCCGTTGCAATCACCGGCGGTACAAACACCACCGCGATCTTAGCCACAGCGATGGTGGCGAAGATCTCAATGAAGAGTCGGATGGTGTTCAAAGGTGCTTTCATTCGTGTGGACTCCACACAATTTTATCGACTGATATCGAAAGCCGCTTAAGGAACGCCACCGGTAGAAATGCCACACCCAGACGTACGTGGGAGATGCAATTTGCCCTTGCGCTTCGGCTTTGTGCGCTTCGGCTTTGTGCGCTGATGGCGATGCGCCACGGTGCAAATGGAATACGAGACGGTGATCTGGTGCTGAAACGCTCGGCCGACATCAAACGCGAACTCCAATGTGCGCATTCCGCATCGGCCGAGGTGAGCGGCGGCGGCGTAACGTGAGCAGCGGCCAAGGGATGGGCCGAGGGATAGGAGAAACGAGCCGCGGGAAAAGGGTGGTTAACGGGTGCGAAATGCAGGTCAATGAGGGTTAATCACGGCAAATCGGCGCAAAATCGCGCAAACGGCGGATGCACTCACGGGATGAAAGCCAATGCACGAATCAGTCGAAGACTTTCTACCGCACGAGCACCGCGCGGATGGCGAGGAACATCGGGATCTCCTCGCGCGAGCGGTTCTCGGCCGCGGCGCGGGCGCCGGGCTGGCTCAGCTTGTGGCTGGTCCATTCTTCCATCGCGTCGATCATGAAGCCCGCGCGAGACAAGTCGCGAACGTACGATTCGAGCGGGCGGTGAAACGTCCAGGTGTATTCGCTGTCGCCACCCGAGGCGGCCTTGCCGGGGTGTGCGGTGATGGGATGCTTTCGCGGAAGCAGATATCGATCGACGCGTCGGTATTGGGTTTGGGCTTCTTCGTCCCAGCCCCAGTGCGATTCTTTGGCGCCGCGAAAGCAGGGGTGAGTCATGACCATGACGAGCTTGCCGCCGGGCTCGAGGAGTGCGCTAAGGCCCGCAAAAATCGGGGCGATGGGCTGAATATTTTGCAGCGCGAGGAGGCAGACGGCGGAGTCAAATTTGTGGCCGCGAAGGATGGAAGAAATTTCGCGGGCGTCGCCGCAAAAGTAGTTGATGGGCCTGGGAAGGTCGGGCGTGTTGTACTGTTTGGCGATTTTTATGAGGTCTGTCGACGCGTCGATTCCAGCGACTTTCGCGGCCTTTTGGGCAAGAATTCGGGAGAAAGCGCCCTGGCCGCATGCGACGTCGAGGATGCGGTGATCGGTCTTGACGTCGAGAAGTTTGAGCGAGCGGGGGAAGACGACGTGCTGGTGGTATTCGCTACCGGCCGGGCCGACGACCTGGTCGTACCAGTCCGCGACGCCGTTCCAGTCGGTGGTGTTGCGGGAGGTGCGAGAGGCGGCAGGGCGAGCGTGCTTGAACTTGCCCTGTGCACTTGATGGCTTGTTTGTTGGCGTCCTGGTTGGCGTCTTGGATGGCGTCTTGGATGGCTTACTGGTTGGCATAGGCGTGGTTGGGTTACGCGATATCAGATACGCAACGGTGCGTGATGTAAACAGGAACGGTGCATGAACAAAGGGGACGAAAGGAGAGACAGTGGAAGAGAGAATGATGGAGTCGAATCGAAATCAGTCGCGCCCTTCGAAGCGGGCCAGGAGCGCGCGAAGCGACGCGACGGTGTCGGCCTGTGTGATCGTCTTATCGACTCGGCGGCGATGCACACGCGGGAACCGCACGGCGAGGCCCGACTTGTGCCGATCTGATTCGGCGATCGCTTCAAACGCGATCTCGTACACCCGATCGGGCTCCACGGAATACACCGGGCCGAAGCGCTGCGTGGAGACACGCCGAACGTATCGATCGAGCTCGGTGAGTTCCTCGTCGGATAGGCCCGAATACGCCTTGCAGATCGTCACCCATTTGCCCGCGTCATCGAGCACGGCGAAGGTGTAGTCGGTCAGCAGACCCGCGCGTCTGCCCCTGCCGGGCTGGGCGGCGACGAGCACCGCGTCGAGCGTCAACGCATCGACCTTTCGCTTCCACCATTGCCCGACCATTCGGCCGCCCCGATAGACCGAATCAAGTCGCTTGAGCATCAGCCCTTCGACCTGCCTTTCGCGTGATTCGCTCATGCGAGAATCGAGCTCGTGCCAGTGGGAAAAATCAATCGGCTCTGACACGCGAAAGTGGCCGGCGGATGTAAAAGGCGGCGTGGACGTCAGCGCTTCGAGAATGGAACGCCTTTCGCGAAGCGCCCGCGTTCTAAGATCGACTGCATCGTGTTCGAGGATATCGAAGGCGACGAAACGTACGGTGACATCGGGCCAGAGCGTGGCGACGACTTCCTTGCGGTTCAGTCGGGTCTGCAAAGTGGAGAACGGTTCGGGGCGATTTTTCTCGACGTTCCACGCGAGGATTTCGCCGTCGAGGACAGTGCCGGGCGGAAGCTGACGTGCGTCGCCGATGATCTCGGGAAACGCGGGCGAGATGACCTCTTCGCCGCGCGACCAGACGGCACATGCAGTCGCGGAAGGCGAGTCAAAAATCGTGGCGCGGTGAATCACCTGAGTTCTGTGAATCACCTGGGCTCGGATGCCGTCCCACTTCCACTCCGCGTGCCAGTCGGTTGTCTCGCCCAGAGTCGATAGCGGTTCCTGCAGCGGGGAGGCGAGCATGAACGGAAAGGGCAGCATCGGGTCGCGTTCGATGTCGGCCGCGGGTGCGATCAGCCTTCGCATGAACGCCTCGTCGGGCGTCCACTTGCCCATGAGGCGCCTGGTCAGGGTGGGAACATCGATGCCGCTGGATTGCGACAAGGCGCGAATGACGAGCACCTTGGATGCACCAACGCGAAATGAGCCGCCCATGAGTTTGTGGAGCAGAAAACGTTCCGTTCGTGGAAGGATGGACCACAAGCGCGTGATCGTCTGCTTCTGCTGTGCGGGCGATTGGTGGGAGAGCGAAGCGAGGTCGTCCTGCATCAACTGGTGAAGCGGCACGTCGCTGGAGGTCGCGGAATCAGGCAACAAAAGGGACAACGTTTCAGACCAGTCTCCGACGACGAGATTACACTCATCGACCATCCAAGCGGGCAAGTTCGCGGCCTCACACGCCCATTGCCGCACGAGCGACATCGGCAGGGTTCGCCCCTTCGTCTGGCCCGTGAAAAGCGCGAGGGCCCATGCGGAATCACGCGGATCGGCGGCCGAAAAATATCGAGCGAGCGCGTCGACCTTCTCGTTGGTCTTGGTCGAGCTGTCGAGTTCAGAATAAAGCGCGGCGAAGTGCTTCACGTTTCGTCCCCGAATTCAAGAACGTCTGACGGTTGATCAATAGCCTCGGCCGCGGGTTCGGCAAGTGCTTCTGCGTCGGGCCGATCTTCGGAGCCGAATCGTGTTTCGAGCGCTTCGGCACTTCGCCCCGCGTCTTGAAGATACCGCACGAGAGGCCCGGTGAAGCCGTGGGTGGCGATGATGTGCGACGCGCCGCACGCGTCGAGCGTCGAATGCAGGCCCGGCCAATCGACGTGGTCGGAAAGCACAAATCCGCGATCGACGCCCGCGCGTCTGCGATGGCCGCGAACACTCATCCACCCCGAGACGGCCGCGACGCGGGATGGGTCAAGCTTGCGTGCCCATGAGGTGTCGATGGCGCTGCCCGGTGCGATGATCAGTGCCTTGCCGCGGTGCTCTTTGGCAACTTCAGCGGTCGCGTGAAGCGTGGCGGGAAGCGCAACGCCCGAGTCGCGATAGACCTGCGTCATGGCGTGCGTGGCGCCGTGAAGCAGGATCGGGCCGATGGAGTCATCCAGAATTTTGAGCACGCGCTGCGCCTTGCCCAGTGAGTAGGCGACGATGATGGAGTTGAGCCCGAGTGACTGATTCTCGCGCCACCACTGGTTGATTTCGCTCGCGATGATGTGCGTCGAACGCCAGCGATAAATCGGCAGACCGAACGTGCATTCGGTGATGATGGTGTGGCAAGGCACGAGCTCAAATGCCTCGCACGTTTCGTCGGGTTCGATTTTATAATCGCCAGTGACGACCCAGACTTCGCCGGCTTTTTCGACGCGAATCTGCGCCGAGCCAAGAAGATGCCCTGCCGGGTGAAGCGAGACCCGCACGCCGTTGATGTCCAAGACCTCACCAAAATCGACGGTGTCGAGCGTGATGTCTTTACCCAGGCGATGGCGGATGATTTCTTTGCCCGAGGTGCTGCAGAGGTATCGAGTCGCGCCGGGGCGAGCGTGGTCGGAATGGCCGTGGGTGAGAATGTTGCGATCGACCTTCCCCCAGGCGTCGATGTGAAAATCGCCCGCTTCGCAAAAGAGGCCCGAAGCGGTTTTAGTGATCAGAGGGGCGGGCATCCGATTGATATGGTAGGAGCTCAGGATAGAACTGCGTGCGGGTCGATTCGGGAGGGTAGGGCTTTCGCGGAGTGCGGAATTTCGCTGATGCGATTTGGTCGTGGCAGAAGCGATCGCCTCTGATGTCTGGCCCGTCCGGAAGAATACAGCAACAGATCTCTCAAGTTGACTAAAGACGCTTTCAACCAAAGAGAGAGAAAATGGCCTGCCGGACGGGCCGGAGAAGAGCGGGGCTGTAGCGAGTGAGACACGAAAGAAACAGGCCTGAAATGTCGGGCCAATTTCCGGATGTTGCCGCCAAATGCGGGCACGGGCTACTTAGATTCACTGACCCTGACGGGATTTGAACCCGTGTCGCTCCCGTGAAAGGGGAGTGTCCTAGGCCTCTAGACGACAGGGCCGCTAAACGAAGCGATCGCCATTTTCACACGTCGACGATCGCACGATGCGACGGACGGAAGAGGATACTTGATCGCTCGGCCGAGTCAATGAGTGGGGGTTATCAGTTTTGATTTTTGCCCGAAGCGACTACCGCCGAAGCGACCATTGCTGAACAACAGACCTCCTAGTGCCAGTCGTCCGCCGCCGACGAGGACCAATGCGATGCTCAGCAAGAGCAGGAGGATGTTGGGGTCGAAGGGCCCGCCCTGCGACGGTGCGGTGAGATGGACGATGTTGAAAGGCTTCATCATGGCGATGAGAAAGCTGAGCAGCATGAGGGCGATTAAGGCGGCGGCGAATCGTGTGAAGAGCCCGAGGATGAGCATCAGGCCGATCAGAATTTCTCCGACAGGCAAAGCATGGAGGTAAACGCTTCCGATGCTTTGCGCGAAGGGCGGAACGTTTTCGAGCTGACTCTGGGCAAACGCCTTGATCCCGGGACCGGCGATCTTGTTGTAGCCCGCCAGTGCGAAATACAGACCCAGCGGCACGCGCAGAAGAATCAATGCGATGTCGGATTTCACGGTATGAATCATGGCGGAGATTATGTGGCGAATGCGATGGGAATGTCCAATGCAAATGAGCAGCGCGTTGGCGAGGCGATCGAATCGGCATACGCTTCGCGTCGCATGATCGACACCCACTGCCACCTTACCGACCCGCGCCTGGGCGATCAGCTCGAGGTCATTATGAAGAACGCGAAGGACGCGGGTGTGCACGGGTTCATCACGATCGGCACCGACCCGGACGACGACGCGGCGGCGATCGAATTGGCGCAACGCTTTGCGAACGTGTGGTGTGCGGTTGGCGTTCACCCGAACTATTGCGGCGAGCTGATGGGTGATGTGACGGATGGTACGGACGGAGATTCGCTTCACCGAATCGAAGCGATGCTTTCGAACCCGCGGGTGGTGGCAGTCGGTGAGTGCGGACTCGATTATCACTACGACCGTTCGCCAAAAAATCTGCAGCGGCGGGTCTTCATTAAACAGCTTGAATTAGCTGTTCGATTTGATAAGCCCGTGGTGATTCACTGCCGCGAGGCGGTGGACGACACGCTGGCGATTCTCGCAGATTTTCCGAAGGTTCGGTGCGATTTTCACTGCTTCACCGGCACGATCGAAGAGGCCCGGCGAATCACACAGCGCGGCTACATGCTGGGCTTCACCGGGCCTGTCACGTTCAAGAAAAACGACTCGCTTCGGCAGGCGTGTATTGAAACGCCGCAAGACCAGTTGTTGATCGAAACCGATGCGCCGTATCTCTCGCCCGAACCCGTTCGGAATGAGCGTGTGAATCAGCCCGCGTTTGTATTGCATGTGGCAAGGGCCGTTGCTTTGGCGCGAGGGATTTCGCTCGAAGCGCTGGACGAAATGACCACACGAAATGCGGAGCGGTTTTTTGGAATTCAGGTTGAGAGAGCGGCAAAAACTTGACGACTCGCGCGGGGTTGACGACGCGGACGTATCAGCCGCGAAGCGAAATCGTCGCTTCCATTCGTGCGTCGGGCGCGGGCATGTCGATTCGACGAGCATTCGCGGCGGCCTTGGATTTGGCAAGCTGGTCGAGCAAGAGCCGCCAGGTGTCGCGCTGAAATTTGAGAATGCTCACCGACTCATCGAGTGCGGCCAGGTCCTGCTTCACGCTCGCATCAATCAACTTGCGGTAGCAGAACGTGTAGAGAGCGGCGAGATTTTTGCAGATGTCGGGGGCTTGATCTTTTTTCAGGCTCGACTGCAGTTCGATCAAAATCTTCTGTGCTTTACAGATCAACGTGTGGCTGGTCTCGAACTGCTTTTGTTCTAGCGCAGGGCGGGCCTGCTCGCAGAAGCGAATGGCACCGTCGTAGAGCATGAGCTGAAGCTGCTCGGGCGTGGCGGTGAGCACTTTGGCTTGAAGGTAGGCTTGTTGTGCGGCGTTTTGATTCATCCGTTGCTATGGATGATATCGGCCGCAAACCCCACCCGAATTCAGTACGAAAGAGAGTTGAATTGGCGGATCATGTTATCGGCGGGTGCGGCCGAGTTGATGGGCAAAGGATCGTACTTGAGCTGCGGCACTGTGATGCGTTTAAGGCTGAAAGTTAACGCTGGAAATTATTAGTATTCAGGCTGGCGAGCGACGACTGCTGATTTTGCAGTCTGCTGAGCGTTTCCTCCATCGCGCTGAACTGTCGTTCGAGTCGTGTGCGTTTGCTTTCGAGAATCCTGTTCAGGCCCTCGACGCGGCGCCGCGAGTCTTCATTGCGCTGGTCGATGGTCTGGGTCGATCTGGTAATTGTGCCGTTCACGGGGTCGATCAGCTTATTAATTCGGCTTTCGATCTGAGTGCCGATTCCACCGCGCGCCGCACCTGCGGATTGAGACGTGATTCTTCTCCCGTCGATGGCGCCGTTCGTACCCGTACCGGTGATCCCCAGATCATCCCCTGCGACGGATCCGTTCAGACCCGAGATCGAAAACGCGGTTGAGCCTGTTGTCGAGTCCACGACACGAAGGCTTCCGGTGGAGGCGCTGATCGCGACGGAAACTCTACCTGCGCTGGCGGTGGAGATCGTTCGCTGAAGGTCGGCGACGGTTCGCACGTCGTCGAAGTCATATTCGAACGTAGTGCCATCGCGAAGTCGGAATCGCAGGTCGGGCGTGCCTGCGGAGTTGCTCCGAACGCCTCGGCCGCTGTTGAATTGTGATAAAGACGTATCGGTGTCGATCGCGTTATCGCTGGCGGTGAAGAGCTGAGTGACGGCAGCGGGATCGGCGGCGAATGCGGCGCGGAATTTGTCTTCGTCGAATTCGAGCTGCGAGTCTGAACCGACGCGAATTCCAACATCAAACGCCGTCCGGAATCTGCCCGTCTGCGACAAGATGCTGGTAAACGTCCCGAAAATCTCCGTTTGCACGCCCGCCACTGCGGAGTCGCCAAGCAACACGCCTCGTTCGTTGGTTGTCGTGTCAAATCTCGTAACGTCGTTGATGGTGGCATTGAGTTCGTTGAACGAAGTGACGTAACTTTTGATTGTTTCTGCGACGCTCGAAACGTCCTGGGCGATGTTCAATCGTGTTGAAGAATTTGATACGCCGTTGAGTTGTATGTTCACGCCGCGGATCGCGCCGTTGATTGAATTGCTGCTGGCGGTGACGACAAGAGGCTTGCCTCCTGCGGAATTGGTGTCGCCGATGAGCACGACGGCGTCCTGCGATTCGACGAGTGTGCGCGTTCCAAGATCGATGGCGCCGTCGTCGAACACCACGCGTCCTGCGCGGCCGCTGCTCAATGTGGTCAGATTAAGTCGGAACGAGTTGGCGCTGGTTCCGTCGTTGATGATGCTGGCGGAAAGGCCAAAGGAGGCGTCGTTGATTTTGGTCTGGACGTCGGTAAGCGTATCGGTGGCGTCGATATCAACTAGCTTTTCATAAGAGCCATTGATCGTGGTGGTCGCTGCCGTTCCCAGTAGGTTTAGAGCGCGTCCGGTGCTCGAGCCGGATTCATCGACGCGTAGTTTACCGGCCCCGGCCTTGGTATCGACCAGTTCAATTCCGTCGCCGTTGTCGTTAATTCGAGCAGTCACGCCGAAGCTGGTTCGCCCGTTGATGGTGCGAAGGACATCCCCGACGTTGGTGATGGTGGTAGCGCCGAGATTGAACGTGGCGACTTCGCCCGCGGAGTTGGTGATTCTGATGTTGCCTGCAGGGATGCCCCTTCCGCCGTTGAGGTCTCGCAGCGCGGTGTTCTCGCCGATCCATTGTCGCTGTAGATTAGCCCCGCGAACTCCGCTGAACTGCGTGCCGAAACTACCCGCGATGCCCAGATCGTTTGCCGTCGTGCCGACCAGATCGTTTACGACCAGGTTGCCCGCACCGCCCGTGGTGTCGATGAGTTCGATCCCATTTCCGCCGCCGCTTTTGAGTCGTGCGGTGACGCCTGAATTTGCGGCATTGACGGTGTTAAGGATGTCCTGAACGTCTGTTGCGCCGCTGAAGTCGTAGGTGGTGTTGACGCCGTTGCGGTTGGCGATGGAGATGGTTCCAAGAGTAATTCCTCGCCCTCCGTTGAGCGTACGAAGCAGGGTCGTACCGAGGTCCGCGACGAGCGCGTTGCCGGTAAGAGTATTGGCGTTGCTCGCCCCGGTCAGGCCCAGGTCTTCGGCACTTTTGGAGTCGTTGACGGAGCTGACGGAAAGCGTCCCGCCGCCGCCGGAGAGATCGGTGATGAGAAGGCCCTTGCCTGAAGGATCGACGCTGGCAGAAAACTTATTCGTACCCGCGGTGTTGATCGCCTTGACGATGTCGCCCAATGAGCCGCCCGTGCCGAGTTCAACATCTGTAGAAGAGCCGTCTCGGGCGACAATGCGGATGTCGGGGGCGATTTTGGATCGTCGTACGCCCAGGCCGTCGTTTAGAGTCGAAAGGCTTGTGGCATTGCCGATGGTTTGAATCGTCGTGCCGGTGATGGTGTCGCCGACGGCCGCGCCGGTGAGGCCCAGATCGCTGGCGACAGTGTCGGTGCCGATGTTTTCGATTCTTAGCGCACCGACCGAGAGACCTGAGTTGTCTTTGATTGTCAGCTTGTCGCCGTCGATTGTGGCGCGGACATTCACGTCAACGCTGTTGTTGATTCTTCTCACAACATCATCGAGCGAGACAGCATCGGCGATGTTGACTACCGAAGCATTGCCCGCGCGATCGGTGATGCGGAAGCTGCCACGCTGCACGCCACGCCCTCCGTTGAGCTCGTCGAGCAGGTTCGTTTGCGACAGATCTCCGCCGCCTATTTCGAGAGTGAGCTGTCCCGCGCCGACTCGCGTGGTCGATGCGTCGGCGAAGCCGCGTGAAACGCTTTGTTGGCTGGTCACCAGGCGTGCGACTCGAATGTCGTACGAACCCGAGGCCGCGCCCGCACTCGCGGTCGCAGTGACGATCTTGTCATCAGAGCTTGTGGCGGCGGCGTCGCGAAAGCTGCTGGGCCTTCTGAGCGTCGCACCCCTCACACGAAGCGTCGTCAGCTTGGCTTGAATGTCGTTCAGGGCTGTCTTGCGGGTATTGGCCTGCTCGATGCGAGCCTCAAGCAAACGGCGCGGTCGACCTTCCACAGCGATCAGCTGGTCGATGATGTCTCGAGAATTAATGCCGGAGACGAGTCCGACGCCTGACGAGATTCTTCCCATGGTGTTACTTTCTTAATCGACTGTTTTGCCATGCAGTGTGCATCTAGTGTTTTGTAGACCAATCAGAAAATGGCCGGATTGCTGGTCCCACAATCTCAGGAACGTTGCCGTCGCTTGCCTTGACGCGCGGTGTCGATTTGCCAGTTCGATAACCGCGGCAACATCAATGACTTTGCGATGATCGGACGTGGCGAACGAATCGTCGGCCTGCTCGCGGCCTCCGTTTGGAGCGGGCTGGCGGGGATCATGTTGAAAAAAATTCCTTCGCATCGTCCTGATTATCGGCCATCCATACCCCGCGGCATGAAACGCACCGGCGGCGGATGCGTGGAAAACCTCCTTCGGTCAGAATTTCGATGAATCACGCGTAACCGCGTGCCACGTTCTGGTACGCCAGAGCGTGCCCGGGACGTCGACCGAACGGCACGCCCAATCGCACGCCCAACTTCACGCTTTGGGAGTAGACAAAACGTGGCACCCGGCTCAGAGCCGACCAAGCACCAGCAAGCTGGCGGCTAAGCGGGGGGAGTGACTTGTTCTCAAGTTGTCATGTCCACCTCCTGCCTGACGCCAGCGTCGATTTCCGCGCGAGGTGAAGCGTCTTCATCTATATTACTCGCTGATCAATTGAAGTCCTGCGGACCGGAGGGTCCACGCTAATTTTTTGCGGCCGCGCGAACCAACACGCCTCGGCCGCGCGGAAGGAACACGTCATGACTGCTTACCTTGCTGCCTACACCACTGCCGATATTCGCAACGTTCTACTGGCCGGAGGAAAATCGTCTGGCAAGACCACACTCGCCGAGGCGCTGCTTCACGCCTCTCACGCGATTGCCGAATCGGGCGATGTGCTTGCCGGTACGACAGTGTCCGATTTCGAGAAGGAGGAAAAGGCCCACGGCCATTCGCTTTACTCGTCGATCCTTCACCTCGACCACCAGGGCAAGCGAATCAACCTCATCGACACGCCAGGATCGCCGGAGCTTCTGGGCACAACACTTTCTGCAATGGCGGCGGTAGAGACAGTCGCGGTGGTTGTCAGCGCTTCGGGCGGCATCGATGTCACGACGCGACGTGTGATCGAATACGCCCGCGCGCGAAATCTGCCGCTGGTCGTCATCGTCAATCACATCGGCCATCCCAACGCCCGGCTCGATGTGCTTGTGAAAAACCTGCAGGCGACTTTCGGACCGGAATTGCTGTGTGTGAACCTTCCCGCGCCGGGCCGAAGCGGCGTTGTTGATTGCCTGCTCAACAGCGAAGGCACTGCCGAGGGCTTCAATATTCAAGACTCGCACCGCGGGCTCCTGGATCAGATTGTGGAGATGGACGAATCATTGATGGAGAAATATCTGCAAGGAGAGGAGCCGAACTACGATGCGCTTCATGCTCCGTTCGAAGCCGCGATGGACGGTGCGCACCTCGTGCCGATTCTCTTCACCGACGCCAAGTCGGGCGTGGGCGTGCCTGAGTTACTGGAGTTCATCACGCGCTGGTTTCCGAGTCCGCTCGAAGGCAACAAGCGGCCGTTTATGATCGGAGATGCTTCTGCTGATGGCAGGGGTGATGGCAGGGGCGTTGAAGGCAGTTCGAGCATGCCCGAAAAGCCGTATGACTACGACGAGACGTCCGCCGGGCCGCTGCTCGCGCACGTGTTCAAAGTCAGCAGCGACGCGTTCGCGGGCAAGCTGATCGTATTTCGCGTGCACCAGGGCGTTTGCACGGGCAACACGATGGTCGTCGTCGGGCGAAGTAAAAAGCCGATCAAGCTCGGGCACGTGTTCACACTGCAGGGGAAGCATCACGAAGAAACGCAACGCATTATCGCGGGTGATATCGGGGCCGTCGCCAAGATCGAGGACATTCATTTCGGCGACGTGCTTCATACCGACCACGCGCTGGATACGCTCCACCACAAGCGCGAGCCGTACCCCGCTGCGATGTTCGGTTTGGCGATCGTTCCGAAAGCGCGCGACGACGAGGCGAAGCTGTCGGTGTTGCTTACGCGAATGGCGGAGGAAGACCCGACATTTCACTGGCACACCGATCGACAGACGCATGAAGTGGTCATCAGTGGAATGGGCGAGTGGCACTTGCGGATGATGCTGGAACGCCTCGCCGCCCGCGGTTTGCACGTCGAGGCGAAGCCGCCGCGAATCGCCTATCGCGAGACCATCACCTCGACCGCAGAAGGGCATCACCGCCATCGCAAACAGTCGGGTGGATCGGGCCAATTCGGCGAAGTGTTTCTGCGCGTCGAGCCGCTTCCTGACGACTCGCCCGCGCACTCATCCAAAGGCGGCGAGGGGTTCGAGTTCGTCAACGAAGTGTTCGGCGGGACCATTCCGGGCCAATACATTCCCGCGGTCGAGAAGGGCGTGCGAGACGTTATGGTACACGGCGCAATCGCAGGCTACGCGCTGCAAAACGTCCGCTGCATTGTGTATGACGGCAAGCATCATCCCGTCGACAGCAAGGAAATTGCCTTCAGGACGGCTGGGAAATATGCGTTTCGCGACGCGATCGCCAAGGCGACGCCCGTGCTGCTCGAACCGATTGTCAAGATGGAAGTCTTCGTGCCCGAGGAAAAGCTCGGCGCAATCAACAGTGACATCGCGGGCAAGCGCGGCCGAATTCTCAGCACCGATGTCAATGTTGACGGCGGCGACGGCGGCGGTGGTGCTCATAATTCAAGTAGTTCCAACTTCGTCACCGTCAAGGTGTCCGCTCTCGCGCCAATGGCCGAGGTTTTGGGATACGCGCAGCAACTCAGAAGCGTAACAAGTGGCTTGGGCAGCTTTGTTATGGAACTTAGCCATTTCGACCCCGCGCCGCACCATGTCCAACAGGCGAAGATGCACGAGTTCGGCTCTCGCGCGGCAGAGACGGAAGAATAAGAAGTGAGTCAACCAAACATAAGTAAGGAAAACACATAATAAAAATCAGGTGCAGCGAATGGACGAATGGCGGGTATAGTTGGCTGGGTATGACCAGCGGTGCGCCGGGCGGTGTCGCGATCGTTTCAAATTCAGTCTCGGCCCGTTACGGGGGCGAGGCGGTGTTGCCATTGCACTACTTTCGCAGACTCCGAGCCCGCGGCGTGCGAGTCTATTTGATCTGTCATGAACGCACGCGTGAAGAGCTTACTGAAAGTCTTGGTGCCGACGTTCAGTTCGTACATTTCATCCGTGATTCCAAACTACATGTGGTGCTTGATAAGATCGGCAACGCGCTGCCAAAACGTCTGTTGATTGGCCATCTCATCGCGTGGGATGTGCATCGCTACGCTCGGCGATTGATTCGTGAATTGATCAAGGTGCAAGGCGTGATCGTTGTACATCAACCCTCGCCCGTCTCGCCGAGGTTTCCGAGCAATCTGAGCAACCTGGGCGTGCCGGTGGTCATAGGCCCGATGAACGGCGGGATGACGTATCCGCCCGGGTTTGGTAAGTCGGATTCGATCGCGACAGCAATACTCGTGCGGGTCGGTCGAGCGGTAAGCACCGTGATGAACCGCGTCATTTCGGGCAAGCACAGGGCGGCCTTGCTTCTGGTTGCGAACGCGCGAACCAGAGAGGCGCTGCCGGTGAATCACAATAGAGTGATAGAGCTGGTGGAAAACGGCGTGGATTTATCGCGATTCAGGCGGGCAAACAAATCAAGGCCCGCCTCTTCCTCTGAAGAATTAGTCGTCACGTTTCTGTTTGCCGGGCGGTTTGAACGCTGGAAGGGGCTGGATTTATTGCTGCGGGCGTGGTCGATCATGGTGAATGAGAACGGCCCGGGGCAAATTCGCTCGAGAGTTGAATTGCGAATTATCGGCGACGGTGCGGATCGCGCTCACGTCGAGCAGCTTCGCCGCGACCTTGGCATAGAAGACAGCGTGACGCTCGGAGGATTTATGCCGCAGGAAGAGGTTGCGGCGGCGATGCGCGAGGCGGACGTGTTCGTGTTGCCAAGCTATTACGAGTGCGGCGGCGCGGTCATCCTCGAAGCGATGGCCAGTGCGACGCCTTGCATCGCGCTCAAATGGGGTGGGCCGGCCGACTACTTGGACGATACGTGCGGCATCCTGATTCAACCCACGTCGCGCGAGCAAGTGATTGACGATCTCGCGCGTGCGATGACGGACCTTGCGAATCATCCCGAACGCCGGCGATCAATGGGCGAGGCGGGTTTATCGCGGGCGACGACTTTGTTCGACTGGGAGCGGAAAATCGACCAGATACTGGAGATTTATGAAAAGGTCGGGGCAAATCAACGGGAAACGGCAATGGGGCAGGCGATCAAAACTGGCTAGGGCCGGGATCGAACCGGCGACACTGCGATTTTCAGTCGCATGCTCTACCAACTGAGCTACCTAGCCGACGAACGAAGGACCATACCGCACGCCTAGCCGTTTGTCGAGCGA
>JBBQKP010000027.1:0-23882 GCA_038326995.1 Tepidisphaerales bacterium | reverse complement strand
GGCCGTCGGCTGATTCCATGATCTGTGTGACGCCTTCAAGCTTGCTGCGGTCCCGCAATGCACAGGCCATCGCGCAATCCTGGTGCGCAAGCGAACTGCCGTCGGCGTTATATAGTGCAACAGAGCCGCAAAATCGCACGGCAGGATCGCCCGGAGTAGGAGCCCTGCCCCACAGTTCGACGGCTTTCTGATTAAAATAAGTGATCGCCCCTGATGGATCACATTTATAGGCGGCAATCGGCAGATTCTCGAAGAGAACGCGATAATTCTGCTCCGCACGGCGTGTCGCCTTCTCAGCGCGTCCTCGATCAACGGCGTATCTCGCGGCACGATTCAGCGGGAAATCTCGAAGTTGTGATTTACGCACGAAATCTTGCGCTCCGTTCGACACCGTTCGCAATTCCAATTCGTCGTCTTCCACCCCGCTTATCACCAGGATTGGGATATGGGATAAGAATTGCCTCGCACGCTCGAACGTCTCATATCCCTGGCTATCTTGGAGGCACAAGTCCAGGATGACAAGATCAAACTGTTCATGCTTTGCCAGAGACAGCCCGGCTTCAAGTAACGTGGCTCGTTGAAGTCTGAACTCACCGGCCAATGCACGTTGAACCAGCAAGAAGTCAATGTCACTGTCCTCGATGACCAGTACGTGCATTTGTGCTGTCCTTCGCTCCGCACTCGCGGGAATAATGTGCCGCCGTAAAATTATCTAGTGTGCTACATGTTTCGTCGCAAAAATCGGTGAACTTTAGACGGGGGTTTGAGCGATCAAGAAACCCCGCGTTTGGAGGGGATTAGGACCATAGTCACGCAACAAACACCATGTAATATGGGATTTGCCTACATTAGATGCCGCCGATAATGTTTTTAAGTGGAAGAAGGGGACCAGCTCATTATCCCAGTTATCGAACGGCCCGCACGCCAATACTTTAGCGACATGACTTGGACCTGTTTGAACCTGATCCAAAACGTAATATTTCAGCCGAATGCTGTGAATTGCATTGAATTGAGTTTCAGGGTGCCACAGCTTTGTATTCAAAGCTGTGTGTCGGTTTGCTCCACTTGCACACAGCTACGAGTACGTAGCCGTGGCACCCGACAACTGCGGATTTGTTGTAGACGCCTGAAGTTTTGCTCCAAAACTATGAACACGCGGGTTGAAAAAAAATCAGGTTTTCGACTTCTTTAGGTGAAGATGATCGGATAGGTCATCGCTTCACCATCCTTGCGTCGGGATTCGTACGTAGTGGCCTTTCACGCAACAGAGCCCGACAAGCGCCTACGCGAGCGATTTCATCTGTACCCCTTTCGAGAATCGGATAAACTGTCCGGCATGACGCGGATTCTTGTAAAACCCGATCGGCGAATCAGCTTTGAAGAATATGTCCAGCGCGAATCGCGGGCGGAGGTGAAGAGCGAGTACCACGCCGGTGAGATGTTCGAAATGAGCGGCGGGACGATCGACCACTCGCGAATCATTCGCAACATCGCCGGTGAGTTACGAACGATGCTTCGAAGCAAGGCGTGCGAGTCATTCGAATCCAACCTGCGCGTTTTCGTCCCCGCACTTGATCGAGGCTTTTACCCCGACGCCCAAGTCATCTGCGGCCCGATTGAATACCATGGCCCTGACATTTCACGGACCACTGTGCTTAACCCGAGCGTCGTTTTCGAGGTGCTGTCCCCCGCAAGAGCTGCCTACGATCGGCGGGGGTACGAGCGGGGCGACAAGCTGCAAGCATATTTTAGTATCCTATCGCTCAAGCAATATGTTGTGATCGAATGCGAAAAGCCGCTGGTGGAGATTTTTACCCGCGCCGAATCCGGTTGGCTTCGCACCGAAGCGAGCGGCAGCGAGAGCACGGCGAAATTAGAATCGATCGATGTGGAATTGAAGCTGGCTGAGGTTTATCTGGGGGTGGAAGTCCAGGCTCGGGTGATGCTGGAAGAAGGCCCAGGCAAGTTTGAAACGTGATGAAGCTTCACCGGCACAAAGAGTGCGAACTTGACCTCTTGGCGGGCTCGCTCACACTGGTTGAGTGAGAGTTTGAGACCTGCGTATGAGCGATGCCCCAAAACAGCCCACTCCTCCGCCTTCATCGGGCAAATCCGCAGGTCGCCCTGCGCGGCCGCCTTTATCGATCAAAGACCGTGTCGGCGATCAGGGCATGGGCCGTGCGGTTCCAACTCCGGCGATTCCAACTCCTGCGATTCAGTCAGCGATTTCTGCTCGAACACCAAGGCCTGTAGATCGCGCGGGCGAGCGTGTTGCCGATCGTACATCGTCACAACCCGCCGCCGCCGTCGTTCAAACGCCTCCTTCTACAAGCGGCCGGCCGCGTCAATCATTGCTCAGCGCTCTTGGCGTAAAGGTGATTGACCAATACGTGCTGGGGCAGTTCCTTCGCAACTACGCGCTCGCGCTTTTCGTGTTGCTTGGGCTTTACATTGTGATGGATATGGTCTTCAACTTTGATGAGTTCGTCGAAGTCACGGGCGGGCAGGGCGTAGGAAATGTCGATGGCGCGTGGGCGGTGATCCAATCGATCGCGACGTTTTATTTTTTTCAGTCGTTTCGGGTCTTTAATGTTCTGGCGGGCGTCGTTCCCGTGGTGGCGGCGGCGTTCACGTTCATGCGGATGAGCAGGTTCAACGAGACCGCAGCCTTGATGGCCGCGGGCGTGTCGCTGCGTCGGGTCGCGGCGCCGGTGATCTTTGCCGCCGCAATGCTTTCGGTGGTGCTGGTGCCTCTGAATCAAGAGCTGATCGTTCCGCGATTCATGAATGAACTGACCCGCGAGCGAGGCACCTCTCCGCAAGGCGGCCAGACGATGCGCATCCAGGCGATGCTCGACGGCGCGGGCGGCCTGGTTTTCGGCGGGCTCTACACCGCACCGACGCCGACTTCACCCGCGACCATCGATCGTCTGGACGTCTTGGTTCGCACGGACACATCGCAGTATCTGCTCAGCGCCGATAAGGCCGTGTTCGACACAAAATCCGGTTCATGGCTGCTCACCAATGGGTCTGAACGCTCGACGACGACCGGGCAATCGATCGACTCGGGCAAGCCCGTCGCCGCGTACGCCGGGGGCATCAACCCTGAATCAATCGCGCTATTTCGATCGACTGGAAACTTCTCCGACCTGCTCTCTACCGCGCGCATCAATCAACTGCTCGCGCTGCCTAACGCGATCGGCGTGCCCGATCTGCTGCGTGTTCGTGCGACGCGATATGCCGCTTATGTTCTCAATATTTTTCTGGTCATTCTCACGATTCCGTTCGTGCTGACGCGTGAGCCGATGCAGCTTCGCACGTCGACGATCAAAGTGTTTGTGATGATCGGAACGTGTATGGCGATGGTGTTCGTGTCGCATCATCTTGCGGGCAGACCGCCGGTTGATGCGTTCTGGTTGCCGCGCTGGGCAGTATTGGTGGCGTTCTCGCCGGTGATTCTCATCGCCGTCGTAGCAGTGTATTTGTTCGACAGGATTAAAACCTGAGACGTCGACTGCATTACATGGCTATCGTCCTGTGCTATCGTATTCAGTTATCGTCCAGCGTCATCGGACCCTAAAGTCAAAGCCGTATGGCCCAGTCCAAATCCAACATTGCATTGCGCGTTCTAATCGTTGATGACGAGCGCGATCACGCCGAGGTCATGAGCGAAGCGCTCGAGCGCCTGGGCTACGCAACGAGTGTGGCCTACAACCTGCAAGAGGCCAAAACCCAACTTGATTCCAAGCGATTTGATGTTGTCGTGACGGATCTGATGATGGAGGGAAAGCGCGAGGGAATGGAACTGCTGACGCTTTCGCAGAAGCTCGAACCGCCGCCGCCGGTGATCCTGGTCACCGCGATCAATGATGTGCCCACGAGCAAGGAGGCGATGTCGATCGGTGCGTACGACTACATCATCAAGCCGCTGGATCTCGATGAATTTCGTGCGCAGGTCGGCCGGGCCGCGGAGAAGAGCCTGCTTCAAAAGCAGAACGAAGTGCTCGAATCAAGATTGGCGGAGACGACGGGCTTCGAAGGCATCATCGGCAGAAGCAGTGGGATTCAGCATGTGATTCGCGTCGCCAGGCAAGTCGCCACGAGTGACATACCCGTGTTGATTCTTGGCGAGAGTGGCACGGGCAAGGAGCTGATCGCCCGCGCGATTCACGACAACAGCCGCCGCCGCAAGAGCCGGTTCGTCGCGATCAACTCCGCGGGCTTTCCCGAGGCGATGCTCGAGGGCGAACTCTTCGGGCACGTACGCGGCGCCTTCACCGGCGCGATGACCGACCGAGAAGGCCGATTCGAACACGCGAACCACGGCACGCTTTTCATGGACGAGATCGGCGACATGCCTTTATCCATGCAGGCAAAACTTCTTCGCGTGCTCGAGGGCGGCGAGGTCGTTCGCGTCGGAAGCAACGAACCGAAGAAAGTGGATGTGCGAATCGTCAGCGCAACCAACCGAAATCTGGATGACATGGTGGTTGAGAAAAAGTTTCGTGAAGATCTGTATTTTCGCATCAAAGGCGTCACCGTCACGATCCCGCCCCTGCGCGACAGGCGCGACGACATTCCGCTTCTGCTTTACTTTTTTGTGAAACAGGCGTCGGAAAAATACGGCCGAAATATTGAGGGAATTGCTCCTGATGCGCAGCAGGCGTTGATGGGTTATCACTGGCCTGGGAATGTGAGGCAGCTCAAGCTCGCGGCGGACAATATGGTCGTGATGGCCGGTGGAAAACGTATCACAGCAGCCGATCTGCCGGAAGAGATTCGGCCGCGGCCCAAGGCGATCAGTAGCGCAGTTAACAGCAATTTGGGTAGTGCCACGCACGCCAATGCAGGACATGGGTTGGGTCATGGATTGCGGGCCGACATTATTGATGCCGAAGTCGTTCGAAATCCTGTCGCACTGTTGGGCGACAGCCTGCGAGATGATTCGAGTGATGATGCTGGAAATCCGTTTCCGCCCGCCTCGCGCTTGCAAGGCGGCGAAGTCATCGCGGCCGAAGATGCCAGCGGTAGGCTGCTCAGCCTTGAAGAACTCGAACGCGTGCAAATCGAACGCGCGCTGCAGGTCACCGAAGGTAACCGCGAACAGGCCGCCAAAATGCTCGGGATCGGCGAACGCACGCTCTATCGCAAGATTAAAGAATACGGGCTGTAGCTCTTCACTTGAATGAAATGCAGCCTTGACGATGTCAGATCGATCGTTCAGCACCGCGTTCAAAGATGCTTGCTCGCGCTGGTGCACATCAACACCGCTCCTTAGGACGTCATGAAACCCGACTCCTGCATAAGCATAACGGCGTGGGTCTTGAGATCGTCGCAAAACTGAAAAAGAGGGGTGAGGACATCTCGCGAAAGCCCCCGCGCAGATTTTGTCGAACAAATTTTCCCGTAGTGTGCATTGCCTTTGCGCTTTCAGAGATTACAGTCTTGACGGCGGCCAATGGATTTGGCAGTCATATTCGTTCCAACACATCTCGCACATCAGGCACGGAAGCCGATATGGGATTCGAAGATTACAAAGATCGTATTGCGTCTTCATGGCAGTTGCCTCTGCTCGTGGTCTCTTTTGGTTTGCTCGGTTATGCCGGCTATTTGCTGGTCGACCCCAAGCCCGGCGCGACTATTGCTGATCAGTTTGATCAGGCACGTAAATTCATTGAGCAGGATCGACCTGACGCCGCGATCGAGAAGCTTAATAAACTCGTAAAGCTCGCGAAGCTCGAACCCGAACAGCGCGGTGACGCTCATTTGCTTCTGGCTCAGGCCTTGGACCAGGGGCAGCAACTCGCCCGCGTGGATATTGACGCGAATCACAAACAGATCATCGAGCAGACGGCCCTGGCGATCGCGTCGGACAAGCCGCTTGCGGCCGAGGATTACACGCGGCTTGGCAACTCTCAGGAAAAGCTCGGTCAGGTGGAAGAGGCACTGGTGAGTTTTCGCAAGGCAGCGGCGATGGACACGTCTCGGGCGCTTCACATGCACCGCCGCGTGATCGAGCTGTTGATGTCGCGGCCCGATCCGGTGACGGCGGAAAAAGAACTTCTCGCGTTCTTCCAGCTTCCAGACTTGTCAGACGTCGAACGGGCATGGGCACTGGGGCTTCGCGGCCAGCTCGCGATCGACGACGGCAGATTTGCCGAAGCACGTACGATGCTCGAAGACGCCGCTCGACTCTCGCAGATGGGCGACGCATCGCATCAAGGTGAGGTCGCGTATCGACGCGGATATGCGGCATGGAAGACGGGCGATCTTGATGAGGCAGAACGTCTCTTGCGGTCTGCACGCGACTTGATGGGCGTTGCAAATTCGCTCGACGCAGACGCGGCGATGGCGCTGGGCGACATTCTGATATCACGAGACCGCGCAGAAGAAGCCGCCTCGTTCTACACCGCGATCGTCGTCTCGCACCCTGATGCGGCCTTCGCGCCGCTCGCCCGATTGCAGCTCGGCTTGGCACGGGCGACAGCAGGCGAATACCCACCCGCACTCGAGCATTTTCGCCTGGTGACGAGGCTCATCGAATCGCAAAAACGCTTTGACAAGCTTCGCGTTCCCGCCATCTCGGTGCTTAAGTCCGCATCACGATTGCTTAGCGGTCGCGGCAGCATTGATTCCGCGCTCGAGGTGTTGAGCTACGAGCAGTCGCTCGACCCGACGCCGCCCGCAAGTTTTTTTCTGAGGCTCGGCGAGATGTTGCTGTTGCGGGCCGACGCGCTTGAAAAATTAGCGGTGCAGTCCACGGGTGCGGACAAAATCAGGCAACTCGATCAGATGCGCGACATGCGAGGTAAAGCGGGTACGGCATTTGTTACATATTCGCAAAAGCTGACGCTGTTAGACGACTCGGGTTACGCCGACGCACTCTGGCGCGGAATTGACGCATACGACCGTGCGGGAAATCTTTTGGCGGCGATCTCTGCATTAGAATTATTCGTTGCTGAACGGCCCGGCGACGCGCTCGCGCCCGAAGCGCTGCTGCGACTGGGTAAGACGTATCAGGCCGCGGGGATGTTCGAAAAATCCATCGCCGCCTATCAGAAATTGCAGTTGCTTAACCCGCAGACCCTGGCGGCGATCAAGAGTGCGGTTCCGCTCGCGCAAGCTTACATGAGCAAAGGCCCGGCCGCATTCGCCGACGCCGAACGCGTGCTGATGAGCGTCATTGAAAACAACGCGCAGGTGACGCCTGACAGCAATGAATTCAGGCAGGCGGTGTTCGAACTAGGCAATTTGTTTTATCGCACGGGTAGATTCGAGGACGCAGTGGTGCGGCTGGATGAGTTCAGCGCTCGCTATCCCAACGATCCGCGGCAAGGTCAGCTTCGTTTTTTAATGGGCGATAGTTATCGCAAGAGTGCGCAGTTGCTCGCCGATCGGGCGGCGACATTGGAGCAGGGAAAATCTCCGAATGTGGCAGGAGTAACGCTTTCGGAACAAGGCAAGGCCTCGGCCCTGGCAGGCGACACCGCCGATCAGTTGGAACTGATGGTGGCGCGGCGCGATCGGCTGCGCAAGAGCCGAGATTACTTCGGTGAGGTGGTCGATCTCTTTCGCAATGACCCGCCTAGAAATGATGTAGACAAGCTCTATCTGAAGCTGTCGCACTTTTATCGTGCCGACGCGGCATTTGATCTTGGCGAATACGAGGAGGCCGTCCGTCTCTATGACGCGGCGGCGTTTCGCTATCAGGACGACCCGTCATCTCTCGCGGCGTACGTACAAATTGTCAACGCGTACGTTGCGCTGGGAAGAGTCGATGATGCACGCACCGCGAACGAACGAGCGCGGTGGATGCTGCGGCGAATGCCGGGCGATGCGTTCGAAGACGCGGGCGTTTTGCCTCGTCAATATTGGGAACAGTATCTCGGCTGGGCGGGCAACTCCGGTCTTTGGAACGAGCAAGACGGCGCAAAGAGTGGTAACGCAAAACCCGAAACCAGTGCAGATCTTCGATGAGCCAGCAAATTGACATCTTCGCGGCAGAACTTAAGCAGCAGCTTTCGCTTTACGAACAACTGCTGCGGTTGTGCGACCTTCAACGCGAATACATCACCAGCGAGCGGGTGGATGACCTGCTCGGACTTTTGTCACGGCGCGAAGTCATTCTGCATGAAGCCTCTGCCATCGAAGCACGAATTCTTCCGCTGAAACAGCGATGGAAGGAGGTCGCAGCACGACTTGACGCGACCAGGCGAGACGAAGTCGAAGATGTGCTTCGCAAGATTCGCGAAACGCTCGGCAAGATCACTTCCTCCGACGCCGACGACGCCATGGTCCTACAGCAACGAAAGCTCGACGTCCGCAAACAAATTCGCGGCACGGGCCAGCAGCAACAGGTCGTGCACGGATACGCGAAAAGCGCGTACGCACAAGAACAAGCTCGAACGAAATTGAACGTGACGCGATAACCCAACATGAGTCTTGAAACCGAACAACTTCAACACGACCACGCAGAAATGGCGCGTGACGAACACCTGCGACGAATCGAAGAACTCGGCCAGGTAATTCTCGCCTACAGCGACGTGACCGAGCGGCTTGAAGCGTCGCACACGAAACTCGCACAGCGCGTTGCGGCATTGCAGGAGGAACTGAGCGAGAAGAATCGCCTGCTCGAACGCCGCGAGCGAACAGCGGCGCTGGGCGAGATGGCGGCGGGGCTGGCACACGAAATCCGAAATCCGCTGGGTGCGATTCAGCTGTACGCGACAATGCTGCGCGACGACCTCAAGCAGCAGCCGGTGCAATTGGCTCTGGCGCAGAAGATAGGACAGGGCGTGATTCGACTCGAATCATTGGTGTCTCAGATATTGGAATTCACGCGGGAATTGAGAGTACGCCGGCTGCCTTGTGTTGTGGCGGCGGTGGTGCAGGAGGCGATCGATCTCGCACGCGCCGGGGCGGGTGCAAAGGCGGGCGGCAGGGTGACGATCGAGGCCGAGCTGGACTTGAGTCTACGAGCGAACTTGGACTCGACCTTGTTCTCGCATTCCGTGCTCAACTTATTGCACAACAGCATTGAAGCGATCGACGGGAACCTTGCGATCGAATCGATCAGTGACAACAACGCGATCGAATCTACAGACGCGGCCGGGCTGACCGGCGGAGTCGTGAAGGTCGTTCTCAGTCGCTGCACCAAAGACGAAGGCGCGATGGAATTGACCGTTGAAGACACCGGACCTGGAATCCCCGCAGACATTTTGCAACGAATATTTCACCCGTTTTTCACTACTAAAGCGCACGGCACCGGACTCGGGCTTTCGATCGTGCATCGTGTCGTCGAGGCGCACGATGGGACGATCGTCGCTGCGTGCAATGAGGCAGGCGGGGCAAGTTTTCGGATTCGTGTTCCGCTTGAAATGGACGTGGAGTCGGTGGATGAGAATTTCGAGCGTGTGGGCCGGGCAGTTGGCGGCATTGTGGGCAGATAAACAATTGAGGAAATGAACTATGGCAAAGATTCTAATAGCAGACGATCAGGAAGACATGCGGGATTCGCTTGCCGCCACTTTGGCGCGCGAGGGGCATGAGGTCGTCTCTGCATATGACGGGGCAGCGGCGCTCAGCAGGCTTGAAGAACGAAAGTTCGACCTGCTTATTTCGGACCTGCGTATGCCTCGCCTGACTGGCATTGAGCTGCTCGCCGAAGCAAAGAAGCTGCGCCCGGACATGCCGGTGGTTTTGATGACCGCATTCGCGACCGTGCAGACCGCCGTCGATGCGATGAAGATGGGCGCGTACGATTATTTGCAGAAGCCCTTTGACGGCGACGAAGTGAAGCTGCTCGTCGAGCGAACACTCGAGCATGCGCGTCTGAAGCAGGAGAACAATGTCCTTCGCGGAATCGTGGAACAAAACAATCAACCTCGCCCACTGATCGGCGACAGTGAGATCATGCGGGCCGTTCGAGAGCGAATCGAACGTGTTGCCAGAAGCAACGCGACCGTGCTGATTCGCGGTGAGAGTGGAACGGGTAAGGAAGTCGCCAGCCGAATGGTGCACGGAATGTCCGAGCGGCGTGACAAGCCGTTTCTTGCAGTCAACTGTGCGGCACTCAGCGAATCGCTGCTCGAGAGCGAATTGTTTGGTCATGAGAAAGGTGCGTTCACAGGTGCCGACAAACTCAGGCGCGGTCGATTCGAACTCGCAGACGGCGGCACGTTGTTGCTCGACGAAATCAGCGAGATCGCGCCGTCCATGCAGGCGAAGCTCCTTCGCGTTCTGCAGGAGAATCAGTTCGAGCGCGTGGGCAGCTCTTCGACACAGCAAGTCGATGTTCGCATCGTCGCAACGAGCAATCGTGAGCTGGAGCAATCGGTGGCCGAAGGAAAATTTCGTCAGGATTTATTTTATCGACTCAATGTCGTGCCCGTGGAGATGCCCGCGTTACGCAGGCGTCCGGAGGATGTGCCCGAACTCATTCGGCACTTCCTGACCGTCATTTCGCGGCGCGACAAAAGCGTGTTCAGGCACATCGAAACCGAGGCGGTACGGCTCATGCAGCGGTATCCGTGGCCCGGAAATGTTCGTGAAATGCAGAACCTGATTGAGCGCGCGGTGATTCTGGAAACAGATCTGGCGACGATCCGCGCGGATACGATCGAACCTTGGCTCGCGCTGCCGGGTGGGATGATGTCGCGTTCGGAGTTTTCGGTTGCGGGCGCGTTGGATGAGTTTGGTCAGAGCAGTTCCGCAGAGTCCGGTGAGCGGGGTCAACCCGCCGAGGTGATCGAGCAACTCGCCGGAAAGCCGCTTGCCGATATTGAAAAGAAGGTGATTCTCTCGACGCTCAAACAGTTCAAAGGCCATCGCGTCAAGACGGCGACGGCGCTGGGCATCGGAGTCCGCACTTTGGGCTTGAAACTCAAGAAGTGGCGAACAGAAACGGTCGACATTCAGGCGTGAATCGGAGTGTCGGTCAGGTGGAAGCATGCTGGTTTAGTCAAGTGTATACATACGCCAAAGCGGAATGGCGTCGCGCAAGAATGACGCGCAACACACGCCCGGCAGCGCAGTTTTGAGGAGACACTGGCCGCAGTTATCGGGCGTTACCGCCTGTTTGCGTTCGGCACGCGGTTTGAATCAAGCGGAGCAACAATGTTCATCGATCGCATGGTCAATCAGGGTAACATTCCACTCGTCGAGCGGATGATGAAGCTCACGGCAAAACGTCACGAGCTGCTGGCAGAAAACATCGCAAACCTATCCACACCGGGCTATCAGCAGAAGGACTTGGACGTCGGGGCATTTCAGCAAATGCTGCGCGACCGAGCAGCCAGGCGACGCGCGGGTAGCCCGGGAACCACATCGTTCGACGACCTCGACCCCGCTTCACTTTCCGTCGACGGAAGCGGTCGCGGGATGCTCTTCCACGATCGTGCGAATCGTTCGGTCGAAGCCCTCATGGGCGACATGTCGGGAAACGCGATGAAATACAACTTATTCGTCGAGCTGCTGCGAAAGCAGTACGGCTCGTTCGACAATGTGCTGCGTGAACGCGTTTCGTAACTGAAGGAGCGGAACAAACATGATGAACTCCCTGGACATCGGCGCATCAGGCCTGGCCGCACAGCGGATCAGGATGGACACGCTCTCCAACAACCTGCTCAACATGAGTACCACACGAAACGCACGGGGCGAGCCCGAGCCTTACCGAAGGCGCTTCGTTATATTTGCCCCGGGTCAGGAAGGGCATCCGGAAAAGCCCGGCGTGCACGTCGCAAAAATCGGTCTCGATCAGACGCCGTTCAGGCAACGCTTCGAGCCCGGTCATGAAGATGCCGACGCTCAAGGTTACGTTAGATACCCCAACGTGGACATGAGTGTGGAGTTCGTAAATATGCTCGAAGCCAGCCGCGCTTACGAGGCGAACATCACAATGATGGAGACAAGTAAACAGATGCTCAGCTCGACACTGCGGCTTCTCGCGTGACGTGTAAGCCGCTTCCGGACTAGGAAAAAATGATGGAATAATCGCTTCAAACTGCTCATTTTGATGGACAATTCGTAATGTAGCGGTATCCTTAGGCCGGCTGTCGTACTTCCACTGATGGCAGAGTCAGTCGTAAAATCGGACATGCGCTCGGAAAAGCAAAGCGAATCATCGGTCTGATCGCCCCATTTCAGTCTCGTTTCAGTCTGATTCTAAAACCTGTGGCCTCTGCAATCAACAGCCTCTCTTCCTCGGTTGGCTCGATCTCGAGTCAGCTCGGTCAGAGCAATACTTCGCGTCAATCAGGTATCGGCAGTCAGGCGGCGAACTCTTTAGCGGGCATGTCGGGCGGGATGACCGATGGCATGAATGATATCTCGGGCCCCGCGACGTCGGGCAGCACATTTGCCGACACCATGAAGCAGTATCTAAGCGAAGTCAGCCAGCTTCAAAGCGAGGCGAGTGGCCAGGTCGAAAAGCTCGTGACCGGCCAGAGCGACGACCTTGCCGGTGTTATGACTGCAATGGAAAAGAGCGACCTCGCATTCCGAACTCTTCTCACGATCCGCACAAAGCTCATGGACGCGTACAACGAACTTCGAAACATGCAGATGTAATTGAAAGCAAGTAGGTATGACGGGTTCTGATCGTCTGAACCAACTGCGGCTCGCACGGATGCGAAACGTAGCCAAGTAGTAACCTCTCGTCCGCGTCGCCAAGGAGGGCGAACATGGACCTCATCAAACAACAATATCTCAGAATAGCCCAGCAGCTCTCCGATCTGACTGCGACGCAGAAGATGCTCGTCTTCTCCCTCGTCGCACTTATGGGTTTGACGCTGACGCTCTGGCTGCGATTCGCATCAAGCAGCGAGATGGTCGCATTATTTGAAGCGCCCCTGGCACAGCAGGAGTTAAATGGAGTGACGCTGACCCTGGGAAGTCGCGGGATTCCGTTTGAAGTCTCGGGCGGTCGCGTGATGGTGCCGACAGAACGACAGCAACTCGCCACCGCCGTGCTCGCACAAGAACAGATGATTCCGGGCAACGCGATGGACGCGTTCGAGCAGATGTTTTCGCAAGTCTCGCCCTGGGAATCGCCCTCAAATTTTGCCGAAAAAACCAAACAGGCGCGCAACAAGTGGGTCGCACAGACGATCAGGTTGTGGGACGGCGTTTCGTTTGCCACCGCACAGATCAGTCCCGCAGAACGCCGCGGACTTCGCGAGCACATCAGACCCAGCGCGTCCATCGCAGTCAAAACCAAGGCTTCGCAAGACCCCGACCGCCGCCGGAAAATGGCGGTGGCGATTTCAACTTTGGTCAGCGGCCTGGTGCCGATGTCCAAGGGCGACATCGGAATTATCATCGACGGCGAGACCGTTGCCATGCGTGACGACTCCGACTCTGCCATGCCAGGCGGCACCGACATCGCCGAACACCAGCGTCGTGTCGAGCAGCAGGTTGCAACTGATGTGCGCGATCACTTTCAGGAAATCGCCGGGCTGATGGTCATCGTCCGTGCGGAATTGAACACCAAGCAGACGACTGAGACGCGGAAGGAAGTTGACCCGAAGAATAAGATCGAACTCGCCCGCCGCACGACAAGCGAAACGATTGCCAGCACGGAAGGGCAAAGCAGTCAGGAGCCGGGCGTCGCGACCAACACCGGGCTTACCGCGCCGGATTCCGCCCCGGGCTCGTCCTCCAATAATAACTCGACAAAAGAAGATACTGAAAACATGGTCGATTATGGTACGAGCCAGACGACCATCGTCACTCCGGCGGGCGATTTCAAGATCGTCGGGGTATCGGTCCGCGTCCCGCGATCACACTTCGTCGGTATCTGGCGCAAGAATCAGCCCCTGACGACGCCCCCAGATAAAGAACCCACTGACGTTGAACTCGCTCCGATCGAAACCACGGCGCTGAAAGACATTCGCAGTTCGATCGTCGCGGTCACCAATATCGTTGAAGAGGCCCGAACGACCGTCATCGCCTACACCGACGTGCCGGCAAACTTCGGCGCGGGCGGCGACGGCCTGCTGCTGGCGTCTGCGTCGAGCGGCATGTCGGTCTACGTCAGCGGCTATGCACGCGAAGTCGCCATCGCCGCACTCGCGGTTGTGAGCTTGTTCATGGTGACGCGAATGGTGAAGAAGAGCGTCCCGCCGCCTCCCGTGTTGCCCAAGAAGGAACAGACCGGCCCGATGACGCTCAACGGCGCCGCAGAACTGGCTGGTATAGCAGGCGAGGGTGACAACGTGCTGATGGGCCGCGAAATTGATGATCAGGTCGTCGCCGCCAAGCAGATGGTGGAGCAGGTTCAGAGCCTGGTGAAGGACAACCCCGACGCCGCCGCGACGCTGGTCAAGCGTTGGCTGGTTCGAACCTAAGCGATGCGGTTGTAGTTCGAGTGCAAGAAACGGGAACGTAAAGCTATGGCAGAAACCATCTCAGGGGCAAAAAAGACCGCCATACTCATGCTCACGCTCGAAGCCGATCAGGCGACGGAGCTGATGAAGCGTTTGCCTCGCGAAAATATCGAAGAAGTCAGCCGCGAAATTGCTTCGATGCGCGAAGTCTCCAACGAGATGCGACAACAGATTTTCTCTGAGTTTTACAACATGGCCCTGGCGAGCAACTACCTCAACGAAGGTGGTCTTGAATACGCGAAAATGCTCATCAGCAGGTCGGTGGGCGAGGACGAAGCCAAACGCCTCATCAAGCAGGTGACTCAGCAGGTGCAGACCACGCCGTTCAGTTTTCTTCAACGTGCCGAAAGTGAAAACGTGCTGACATTCATTCAGGACGAACACCCGCAAACCATCGCGCTTATTCTCGCGCACCTTCCGCCCGCGAAGGCGAGCGAGGTTCTCGTCGGCCTGCCGAACGCGAAGCAGATCGAAGTCGTCAAGCGCATCGCCAACATGGAGCAGACCAACCCCGAGGTGATCAAGGAAGTCGAGCGCGGCCTTGAGCACAGACTCTCCGACATCGTCAGCCAGACCTTCGAAAAAGCGGGCGGCGTGCCCAACGTCGCGGAGATGCTTAACCTCGCCGACCGAAGCACGGAAAAGGCGATCATGGAAGGTCTCGAAGCGGATGACCCCGATCTGGTCGAGGGTATTCGCCGACTGATGTTCGTCTTCGAAGACATCATGCTCGTGAACGACAAGGGGATTCAGAGCGTGCTCAAGGAAATCGAAAACGACGTGCTCGCACTGGCGCTCAAAACCGCCAGCGACGACCTCAAACAGAAGATCTTCAAGAACATGTCCGAGCGCGCAAGCCAGCTCATTCAGGAAGATATGCAGTTCATGGGCCCGGTGCGTGTGAGCGATGTCGAAGCGGCACAGCAGAAGATCGTCGATGTGGTTCGCAAGCTCGAAGATTCGGGCGAAATCGTCATCCAAGGCCGCGGCGGCGAGAAGGAAATGATCGTCTAGTCGAATCGAATCAATATGGCACTGATCCGAAAAAACGTCTCCGCGGCGATCGTCTACTCAATGGCCGATATCGAGGACCAGGCTGCATCGCTTCTCGAAGAAGCCAGTGCTCAGGCGGCGGAGATCGTGCGCCAGGCGAACAACAAAACCAAGGGCATTCTCGAAGCCGCTGTTCGACAAGGAAAAATGCAGGGCTTCACGCAAGGCTTTGATGCGGGGAAAAAAGAAGGTCGGGAAAGTGGTCGAAAAGAAGCGCTCGACGAGATGCGGCAAAACCTTCGCGACCTTTCGGAGCTGATGCAGTCAGCCACGTCGCAGATCGAAGGCTACCTTCAATTGATTCAAGCCCAGGTTCCGCGCGATGTTATGATCCTGGCGCTGGAGATCGCAAGGCGGACCGCGCGAATCGCAGGCAGACACGACCCCGAAACCCTTCGCTATACCGTTGAGTCCGCCGTCAAATTACTGCTTTCGAAATCGCGTGCGCGCATCTCCATCCATCCGCAGCAGCACCAGCTCATGGCCGAGATCATGCAGGACATGCACATGGATGTGCCGCAATTCGAGAATGCACAGATCGTCTCTGACGAGCGCATCGCCCCGGGCGGTTGTCGAATCACGTGCGGCGAGGGGGAGGTCGATGCCGACCTTGACAAGCAGATCGACCGCATCGCCGCCGAGATTTTGCCCGAACTGGCGCAACTTGATTCTGCTCCGACGATCCAGACGAACGATATCGAGTCGCCACTTACTCATCCGAATGAATCCGAGGCGGCATGAACCTCCTGCAAGATGCCTTTGACGCGGTGAAGTCGTCGATGCCGATCGGCGTGACGGGAACCGTCCGGGCGGTCATCGGGTTGTCGATTGAAGTCGCCGAGTTGCCGCTGTCGATCGGATCAACCTGCGCGATCGAGACGTCGGCGTCGGGCGTTCACACGGCGGAGGTGATCGGGTTTCGCGACGGTAGAACAATCGTGATGTCGCTGACGGGCTTGGAAGGAATCGCGACGGGCGATCGTGTTCGATCACTCTCCAGCAGGCCACGCGTGTTTTGCTCCGACGCACTACTGGGGCGAGTCGTGGATGGACTGGGCCGACCCATGGACGGCCTCTCCGACCTCCCGCCCGGAGCCGCAAGACGCTTGGACGCCAAACCGCTTGCGGCGATGTCACGCATGAACATTCGCGAGCCGATCGTCACGGGCATCCGCGCTGTGGATGCCTTACACACCTGCGGCCGCGGTCAGCGAATGGGCATCTTTGCCGGCCCGGGTGTGGGCAAAAGCACGCTTATTTCCACGATCGCCAAAGAGACTTCCGCCGACGTATCCGTCATCGCGCTGGTGGGCGAGCGAGGTCGTGAAGTTCAAGAGTTCATCGACAACGCGCTGGGTCGGCTCGGCATGGCCAGGACCGTTGTCGTTGTTGCGACAGGGGACGAGCCTCCGCTCATGAAAGTTCGCGCGACCAAAGTCGCGTGCACGATCGCGGAATATTTTCGCGATTCGGGTCGGCATGTCATGCTGGTGGTCGATTCAATCACACGCTTGGCGCAGGCGCAGCGTCAGATCGGCTTGGCCGCACGCGAGCCGCCCGCGACGAAGGGTTTTCCACCGTCAGTGTTTGCGATGCTGCCCGAGGTGCTGGAACGCGCGGGTCAAAGTACAACCGGGTCCATCACGGGGTTTTATACCGTGCTGGTTGAAGGCGAAGATTTCGACGAGCCGATTCCTGACGCGGTCAAGGGCATCACCGACGGCCACCTGCTTCTGAGCCGCACTCTCGCGGCCCGCGGCCATTACCCGGCGGTTGATGTTCTGAAATCCATCAGCCGAGTTCGAGACGACGTGATGCCGGCCGCGCACGTGGCGATGGCACGGCGCGTGCTTGAACTCTGGGCAGTATACGCGTCGATCGAAGAGCTGATTTCGATCGGTGCGTACGTAAAAGGGCAGGATGCCCGACGGGATCTGGCCGTTCTCGCGCAGCCGAAGATCGAAGCGTTCCTGAAGCAGTCGAAGGGCGAGCGCACGAACGGCCAGATCGCGCAACAACAGCTCGCCGAACTTTGCGCCACGATCGATGCGCTCGCCGCGTCGATGACGCCGCGCAAGGCCAGGTGAGTCACAAAGAAGTCCAAACGCATGGAGGCAAACGGACATGGCACGATTTAATTTCACACTTCAAACCGTTTTATCAGAGCGCGAGCGTCAGGAGCAGATTGCGCAGCGCGAACTCGCGGAAAAAATCCGCGTCTACGACTCGATCGAGCAGAAGCTTCGCACCTGTGAGACTGAGATCGTCGAAGCGCAGCAGCAGATGCGCGATCACCAATCCAATGGCAGAATCGATCCGCAATTTCTGATCGCCCACAGGCGATACATGGCCGCGGTGCGGGTACGCGTGCAGGGGATCGCACAGGACATGGCGACAGCCAGGCTTGCGATCGAAACCGCGCGGCGTGTCCTGACCTCGGCCGTCACTCAGCGCAAATCGATCGAGATTCTTCGAGACCGCCAACTCGCGGCGTTTCGCGCAGACCAAAACCGCAAGGACCGAATTCTGTCCGACGAAATCGGTGCACAGCTGGCAATCGCGAACCTCAGCGGCGTTTAGACATTGAGCCCGGAGAACCGCGACGATGAACAACATCAAGAAATTTGGACTGGTGATTTTGATCGTTCTTTCGCTCAACTTTCTCGCGCTGGCGGGTGGGGTGGGCTGGCTTTGGTCATCAAAACAGATCGACGCCGAGAAACTTTTGGCCCTGAAGGATTTGGTGTTCCCTAAACCTGTTCCCGTCGTCGAAGAAGCAAAGAAGTCGGAGATCGACCCGGCAACGACTCAACCGATCTTACGGCTCGAACGACTGCTCGAGCAGACCAATGGCAAAAGTGCAGCAGATCAGGTGGAGTTCATTCGCACAGCCTTCGAGACGCAGTCCGCGTTGCTCGAGCGTCAGCGTCGCGAACTCAGCGATGTCAAACGGCAGGTCGATCTGGCCCAGAGTCAATTAACTAAGGACCGCGCCGCGCTCGCGTTGGAGAAAGAGGAAGTGAAGAAGCGGGAGGCCGAGCGTCAGACCTTGGCCGCGGATGTGGGCTTCCAGCAGACGCTCGAAGTGTTCAACGGATTGCCGACGAAGCAGGTAAAGGACTTATTTAAAACGATGGAAGAAGTGACAGTGGTACGCTACTTGCAAGCGATGGAACCGAAGCGGGCCTCTCGTGTGATGCGTGAGTTCAAAACGCCCGAGGAACTGCAAATGGCGCAGGCGCTGCTCGAACAGCTGCGCAAGAACGACCCGGTGGCCGCGGCACAAGTTGCGGGCGTGCCGGCAAACTAGCCCTTAACCGAAAGAGTCGAACCCACATGACACAAGCCGTCGCCGGCGGGAAAATTGCCCCGCCACGTTCGCTGGAAGCGAACGCACGTTTCGACGGCAGGACGCCGCGCTCTGTTTCTTCTTCTCTAACTCAATCCAGCCGATCAAATTTTCTAGATCAACTCGATACCGCGATCGACAAGAAAATCTCCGGTCGCACCTCGGCCGCCAGGCGTGATGTTGCCGAACTTCGGGACGATGCTTTCAAACGCAAGGCCTTCATTCGTAAGAAGAATGACTCGAGCCGGAATGAAGTCGATCAGCAACGTGAACGATCGAGTGCATCTTCAAATGAAGCCCATAACGATCGCCGCAACGCCTCCTCCAATGACTCCGATGAATCAGGTCAGTCGATCGCGCGCGGTCGCTCTGAATCGGCAGATCTAAAACAGTCGCAAAGAACAAACGAGAAAGAGGGTTCGCGTTCAAGTGACGAAGCCGACGGGCCGACTGATTTCGCGGCTGACCTCGCGAGCGATTCGCAGTCGACCAAAACCAGTTCGCTGTCCGGCGAGGATCTGGCAGCGAATGATGGCGAAGTTTCAGAAGATTCGGCTGATTTTTCTGCAACGACGGATGGTGCATCGCTTGATACGACCGATGACTCTGACACTATCGCACTGCTGGTCGAAACGACGCTCACCAAGCCACAGCAGATTAGCCCAGAGCAGGCGACCAATGGCCGTGGCGTCGAAGACGCTGCAGACGCATTTGTTGAAGGTCAAGTAGAGAACACGGGTGATGGCGTTGGTAGTGGAGCAGTCGGTACGGCGAGTGCAAAGGTACTCGCGAATCTGAGTGCCGGAGTTGTCGACAAATCTGCGAACGACGTAAGCACAACTGCGGAAAGTGCGTCGACCATCGACACCGCGGCTCTGGAAACGACGCTCGACACCGAGATTTCAAACAGTCAGCGTGATGCAAAGATTTCGAGCGCGGGCGATGAGAAAACGGCGCAAGACAAAGGCGATGATTCTGCGACTGCCGATGAAGCGGTGTTGCGAATTGATGCAGCGGTGCGCTCGCTATCTGAGTCGACGGCGGCTTCGTCTCAATCGCCTAAGAGTGATGGGCAGCCGACCTCTGCAGCAGCGGTTTCGACAGTTCAGACATCTTCGACCGTCGCGCAGACCGGTTCGACCGTTACGACGACGGCCTCGCACCTCCCGCACGCTTTGACCGGCGAGGCAAAGTTTGCGGAGCAAAACGTTGATCGGCTCGTGCAATCCGTGCGTACACAAGCGGTTGCAAAAGGCGGCGAGATGCAGCTGCGACTCGACCCGCCTGAACTGGGCATTCTACAGGTCAGTGTGAAGATGACCGACGGTGTGATGAGCGCAACATTCACGACCGAAAATGCGAATGCGACGCAGGCGCTGAGCCACAGCATGCAGCAGCTCAAGCAGTCGCTCGAAGCCGCAGGAATTGCGGTCGATCGAATTCAGGTGAGGCAAAGCGAACCGGCCGCCGGCTCGTCGAATTCGCAGTCCGGCGGCGAGCAATCGCAGCACCGCGGCCATGACCAGCAATCGCACCAGAACCAGCAGGAGCGACGCGAAATGGTCAGACAAATGTGGCGGCGAGTGGCGATGGGACAGGACTCAGTCGATGTCGTTGCGTAAGCGATGTTGAAAAGACAAGAAAGCAATCACAACTTACAGGAAAATTTTTATGAACACCTCATCTGATAATCTCGCGGCGACTCTTACCAACGCGGCAAACACCGCGTCGAGAACAGCGTCGAATCCGAGGAGTGCGCTTAGGTCCGACGATTTCATCGCGCTAATGGTTCAGCAGTTGCAAAGTCAGGACCCGCTGGAACCCGCTAGTAACGAGCAGTTGCTTTCGCAGCTGTCACAAATCGGTCAGCTGCAGAGTTCGCAGGAATTGCAGACGTCGCTGAGGGATCTCGTTCTGCAGAACAATCTCGGCGCCGCGAGCAACATGATGGGAAGAGTGGTGCAGGGATTGGATGAGGCCGGCGCCGTCTCAACGGGAACGGTTACGAGTGTTCGCGTCCAGAGCGGCAACGTGCTGCTTGAACTGGACAGCGGAAAACAGCTTCAGTTGGCGCGGGTGACTGAGATTGCGAACGGTGCGACACGAAGTACGACTCTTAACGGCATACCCAACGGCCCGACTGGTGGCACGGGCGTTGCAGTGCAGTAGTCATGAACGCGTGCGGGCGCTGGATGTGCCCGATGCGTTTGAGTAGCACGAGTTTGTTGCGCGGCGGATGCCGCGATTCCAGCGCGGAGCGCAAATTGATCGTCGGCCGCTTCACCTCAGGAATCACACCATGTCATTGACCAGCGCACTCTTCACCGGCTTGTCCGGTTTGACCGTGAACCAGACTCGGCTGCAGGTCATCGGTAACAACATTGCCAACGTCAACTCGGTGGCGTTCAAGAGCAGTCGGTCGCTGTTCAGGCCGCAGTTTTACTCCAATGATCGCAGCGGATCGGCGCCGACTGCGACGTTCGGCGGGTCGAATCCGTCGCAGCGCGGCTTCGGCGCAGAAGTCGCGGTGATCGAAAAGAATCTTTCGCCTGGAACGATCGAGGCGACCGGAAAATCAACCGACATTGCCATCGACGGCGAGGGATATTTCATCGTACAGGGCGATAGTCAGAATTTTACGCGGGACGGCTCTTTTGTTCTCAATACCTCGCAGACGCTCGTCACTCAGGACGGAAAGTTCCTGCAGGGTTATTCCGCCGATGAAGACTTCAATATTCAACCCGGCACGCTGACGAATCTGGAAGTGCCGCTTGGCAAATTGACGATCGCCAAGGCAACCAGTTCAGCGACCATCAACGGATCGTTGAACGCCAACGGCGATATCTCCGCAGGCGCATCCATTTTGCAGAGTGCGGAAATGCTGGAAGCGGGAGGCGTGTTACCGACCGACGCGTCGCTGCTTACGAGCCTGGAAAATGTCGCCGCGCCGGGCGTCGCACTCTTCGCAGACGGTCAAAGTATGACGGTCAGAGCCCGACGCGGCGACGGCCCGACCAGCACCGCGCTTCCGTCCATGACACTCAACGTCACCCCCACGACCACGCTCGGTGACTTGCGAAACTTCTTCCAGCAGGCGACAGCGATCGACACATCGGTTGCGGGTCCGGCAGGGTTCACGCCCGGCGTTACGCTTGTTACGGGCCCGGGCGGCGGGGTGCAGCTCAACATGATCTCCAATGCCGGTGCGGTGAACGCTCTTCAACTTTCGGGCAGCGCGATCAGCTACACGACGGGAACGAATCCGATCAACTTCGCCGAAACACTGGCGAGCAACCCGACGGGCGAATCCATCTCCACCAACGCCATTGTTTATGATTCACTCGGCACACCCGTCGATCTGAGCCTCACTTATGCGCTGGACAGTAAGAGTGATGCGGGCACCGTCTGGCGCTGGTATGCCAGCAGTGCCGATGACAGCAATACGCTCACGTTCGACCCCACATCCGACGGTCCTGTGGTCGGCACAGGAACCGTCAGCTTCGATAATCAGGGTCGATACATCGCGACGACAGGTAACACACTCAACCTCCAGCGATCTCAGACCGGATCGAATACGCCCCTGACTTTCGCACTCGATATGACCGGCATGCGATCGCTCACCGACCCGCGCGGGAGAAACGAAGTCACCATCTCACGCCAGGACGGCATCCCCAAAGGCACGCTCACCGCCTTCGACATCAGCGATACCGGAACCATCATCGGCAGTTTCGACAACGGACTGACGCGTCCGCTCGGACAACTCGCCTTGGCGACTTTTGATAACGCTCGCGGACTCATCGACACCGGCGGAAATCAATTCCGCACCGGCCCGGGCAGTGGCTTGCCGAGCATCGCAGAGCCGACACAGCTCGGCACGGGTACGGTGCGTTCTGGCGCACTGGAAATGAGCAACGTCGATCTCAGTAAGGAGTTTATCGACATGATCACCACGAGCACGGGCTTCAATGCCGCATCAAGAGTCATCAGCACGAGTCAGCAGTTGATCACAGAGCTTCTTAACACGACAAGGTAGGTTGACGGACAGTTTAGTGTGAGATAACGATTCTCGGTGCCCCCGCGACAGGGTGTTTACTCTGCTGTCGCGGGGGCCGTTTTTTAATCAATCGCGAGGACAAAAGATTTGTGACGGACGGCGCGAGCGATGTCGAATGCCGTCATGCCTGATTCGATCGGCAGAGATTGGTTGCCGCTAGTCGATTAGTCGTTTTGCGATCCTAAACTGCTCGATCAAATCGGACGGATTCGAAGTCTGGCGTGAAATGAGCTTGAGCAAGGTCTGCGTCACCTCGATTCTGCCCGCAAACGCCCGCAGCAGAATTGTGCAACGATTAGGATCGGTGTCCTCATATTCGACTGTCATCGACCCATCTTTAGCGGCTTCAAGGCGATCTATGAGATCCTGAACGCTGATCTTTTTCGAAAATCCAAGTTCGATCGTGTCGAACACGTCGTTAAAAATGAGGTCGAGTGATTTGCTTCCCCAGAGATCGAGCTTGACGTTGCGAACGTCGCGATTCCATACGACCTGCTTCGTATCGTCGTGGTTATGAACGACGCTGACGCAATACTCGAAGCCCGGACTGATGACCGAGCCTGAGCCGACATCAATTGAGGCGCTGATTTCCTTACGAGAGAATCCGAGAATTTCGCGCGACGCGCGTGCGATGCGGTTGATGTCTTCCTTCAACTCGTCGGCCGCGAGTTTGGCGACATACGTCGAGCTGGACGGACCGAAATAATCTGGAACCCGGTGCGTACCTTTCGTGAAACCGGAAAGACCCTTGATGGGCGCGGTCGTCATGCTGGTCATGAGGACTCGATCGAGATTCGAGGCACGGAGCGGAGCTGTTGCAACAACTGATTCAGCTGGTGCTTTCACATTTGCGATGACAAACTCTGCCGCGATGTAGCCGACAGATTGCGGCGTTTGCACGCGAGCGTCGGCGAACGTGTTACGAACCGAAAGTGACACTGCCTTGCCAAGATATTGATCGAGCGAAGCACGCGTGACCTGGCCGATCTCGGCTTGACCATTCAGTGCAAGCAGCAGGTGATGCGTCCACAATCCCTGCTTC
>JBBQKP010000026.1:0-25695 GCA_038326995.1 Tepidisphaerales bacterium | reverse complement strand
TCCGATTTGAAACCTGCGGCGATTCGGATTTCGCACCGGCCGACCTACACTCTTGACAGATGACACAGACCTCCACCACGCTTCAACTGGGCCATTCCCCCGATCCCGACGACGCCTTCATGTTCTACGCCCTGGCGAAGGACAAAATCGACACGGGCAAATGGAAGTTCGAGCACGTCCTTCGCGATATTCAGACGCTCAGTAGCTGGGCGCGAACCGGCAAACTTGAGATCACTGCCATCTCCATTCACGCGTACCCGTATGTCGCCGATCACTACGCCCTGACGAGTTGCGGCAGCAGCATGGGCGACGGCTACGGCCCGATGATCGTCGCACGATCGCCCATGAAGCTCGACGACCTGCGAGGAAAGACCATCGCCATTCCGGGCGAACTCACGACCGCATTCCTTACCACGCAACTGTGCCTGGGCGTCGGGTCGTTCAAGCACGTCGTCGTCATGTTCGACGAGATTCCGAAATTGGTCGCCGAAGGAAAAGTCGATGCGGGGCTCATCATTCACGAAGGTCAGCTCACCTTCAAAACGCTCGGCCTGCATCTCGTCGTCGATCTGGGCGTGTGGTGGAAAGACAAGACCGGCCTGCCACTTCCACTGGGCGGAAACTGCATCCGCAAAGATCTGGGCCAGCCCGCGATGCAGGAAGTGACCGATATTCTCAAGCAGTCGATCCAGTATTCACTCGACCACCGCGCCCCGGCAGTGGAATATTCGCTTCAGTTCGGCCGAGATTTAAACCGCGAACTCGCCGATAAATTCGTGGGCATGTACGTCAATCACTGGACGCTGGACTACGGCGACATCGGTCGAACCGCCATCACCAGATTACTGAGCGAAGGCGCGAAGGCAGGCATCGTCCCGGCCATAGGTTCGATCGATTTTGTCGAGGCAAAGTAGCGCGCGTTCTGATATATTCGAGCCTGAAAGAGTCAGCATGAGAACGACGAGGACAACATGATTACAAGGGCCAAGCCGATCGACGCCAAAGCTTATAACGACGCGCTCCACGAGCCGGGCGTGGAGTTCGTGGACGGAGAAATCAGGGAGAAGAATATGAGCGCGGAATCCTGCGAACTTGCGGCGAACTTCGTAATCCTGCTGGCTGGGGCAAATAGATTGAAGCCGTGTAAATTCTTCGTCGAAATGTCGTACCGATGTTTCGCTGACGATCCGATGCGGTTTCGAAAACCCGACGTGTCAGTCGTGCTACGTACTCGTCTGCAAAATACCGAGCCCGAAGACGGCTTCTTCGCGTTTGCGCCCGACCTGGCGATCAAGATCATTTCTCCCAGCGAGTCCGCCTACGACGTCGATCAAAAGATTTCTGACTATCTTTCCAACGGCTTCGGCCTGATCTGGGTCGTCTACCCGAAGTCCAAATCGGTTGTCGAGTATTCGGGAAAACTCCAGCGAACGCTTCGCGACTCAGACGAATTGACCGTGCCAGCAATACTGCCCGAGTTTCGGTGCAAGGTGAGTGAGTTGTTCCAATAGACCCTTTGAACTGAGTGCCCCATGATCGAGCAAGATCACCAACGTTTCAGGCACATCGTCAAGGGCCGAATCCGCGAGGACCTTCGCAAATTCATCGGCAAGGGTGAACTCATCGGCAAAGAGGGAAAACAGCTCATCAGTATTCCTGTTCGGTCCATCGACTTGCCTAATTTTCGTTACGGCGATAACTCGGGCGGAATCGGATCGGGCCAGGGCAATGAAGGCGACAACGTCGGCGAAAAACAGGGCAAAACCGGCAAAGGCGGCGACAAGCCGGGGCAGCACCTCATGGAGGTCGATCTCTCGCTCGACGAACTCGCCGACATTTTGTCAGAAGAACTCAAGCTCCCGCGTATCGAGCCCAAGGGCAAACACCGCATCACCACAATCCGCGAAAAATACAGCTCGCTCCGTCGCGTCGGGCCCGAGTCGCTGAGGCATTTCAAACGCTCGTTTCGCGAAGCACTCAAACGCCAGATCATGCTGGGAAGTTACGACCCATCGAACCCGATGGTCATTCCCGAAAAACGCGATTTGCGCTACCGAAGCTGGAAGGAAGTCAAAGCACCACAGTCCAACGCGCTGATCATTTTCATGATGGACGTCTCGGGCTCGATGGGACAAGAACAGAAGGAACTCGTTCGTTTGGAAAGCTTCTGGATTGATACATGGCTGCGAAAAAATTACGAGGGGATTGAAAGCCGGTATATCGTCCACGATGTGAACGCCAAGGAAGTTGATAAGCAGACTTTCTATCACCTTCGCGAGGACGGCGGAACGAAAATCTCCAGCGCGTATCGCCTGTGCAAGCAGATCATCGACCAGAATTACAACCCCGACGAGTGGAACATTTATCTCTTCCACTTCAGCGACGGCGACAACAGCTCTGAGGCCGACAGCCGCGACTGCATCAAGATGCTGCGCGAGCAGCTCTTGCCCGTGTGCAACCAGTTCGGCTACTGCCAGGTCGCCAGCGCCTACGGCTCGGGCAACTTCATCAACGTGCTGCACGAGCACATGAAAAAAGATCTGCGAGTCGTCACCAGCCGCGTCAACTCGCGCGACGATATTTTGGATTCGATCAAGGCATTTTTCGGCAAGGGAAGATAGGGCCCGCCCGCAGGACACCGTCATTCGATTCGCAGAAGAAATGGCTTGCCAGCCGGCCAGACTTCAGATTGTCCGACGCACTTTTAAAACCGCACACCGACCGTTCACGGGAACAAGCCCTTTAGCTTGCACGCCTCGGCCACACGTCCGACGCCTATGCCGTACGCGGCCGTCCTGTAGTCGCAGTCCTTCTCGTCCGCCACCGCGTTCACCTGATCGAATGCCCTTTCCATGATCCGCTGCAGTTCATCATCGACGCGTTTTTTGTCCCAGAAATAATTGTCCAGCCCCTGTACCCATTCGAAGTAACTCACCGTCACGCCGCCCGCGTTTGCGAGAATATCGGGCAGGACAGTCACGCCGTTGTCGCGCAGGATTTCGTCGGCGTCGGGCGTCGTAGGTCCGTTGGCGGCCTCGACTATCACGTGCGCCTTCACGTGCGGCGCGATGTCTGCCGTCACGGTACTTTCCATGGCCGCGGGAATCAGCACATCGCAATCGAGCGTAAGAAGCTCTTCGTTGGTGATTTCGTCGGTGTCGGGCGCGCCTTCCAGCTTGCCGGTCTCTTTGAAGTGCTGGTATGCGGACAGCACGTCGATTCCGCGATCGTTAAACAGGCCGCCGAATTTATCGCTGACGGCAATGATCGTCGCGCCGCGCTCGCTGAGCAGCCGGGCGGCGTGAAAGCCCACGTTGCCAAAACCCTGTATCGAAATTCGCATTCCTTCCAGCGTCTTATTCTGCGTCGCCAGAAATTTTCGCAGGATGTACATCACGCCCCGGCCCGTTGCTTCTTCACGTCCGACGCTGCCGCCCAGCGCCACGGGTTTCCCCGTCACCACGCCCAATTCCTGATGGCCGACCATCATGCTGTAGGTGTCGAGCAGCCAGGCCATGACCTGCGCATCCGTGCCGGCATCGGGCGCGGGGATGTCTTTTTCAGGGCCGATGATCGGCAGAATCTCGGCCGTGTATCGCCGCGTGAGCCGCTCTTTTTCGTTCATGCTCAGCTTGCGAGGGTCGCAGACGACTCCGCCTTTCGCACCGCCGTAGGGCAAACCAACCAGCGCGTTCTTCCATGTCTGAAGCATCGCCAGCGCCATCACCTCGTCACGATCCACCGCCATGTCGAACCGCAGGCCGCCCTTGAAAGGTCCGAGCGCGTTGTTGTGCTGAACGCGGTAGCCCGTGAAGGTTTGAATCGACCCATCGTCCAACCGAATCGGACACGAAACCGCAAGCACACGCTTGGGCGTCGAGAGCACACTGAGCCACGTGTGATCAAGCCCGAGCTGTTCGAACGAGTGCTTGAAATACGTATTGGCGTTTTGCCAGAACTTGGCGGCGGTCTGGGGCTGGATCGGCGCGGCGGCGAGTCGGTTCGTGTCTGTCATTCTGAATCGCAGTATCGCCACGAGCCATGGCAGGGAGCAAGTAACTGTCGGCAAGTGACATGCTGTCGCTGGAGGTGTTGACTATCGACTGCCGACGCTCGACCATCGCACGCGACCATGGCAAAGCAATCAAAAAAGACCGTCAATATCTGTTTGATCGGCCAGAAATTCATGGGCCGCGCCCACAGCAACGCCTACGTGAAGGCGGGTCGATTTTTCGACTTGCCGGTGAAGGTCGCGATGCACACGATCGTCGCCCGCAATTTGCCGAGCCTTCAGTCGTTCGCCGAGCAGTGGGGCTGGGCCAACGCGACAACGGACTGGAAAAGCGCCGTGACGGATCCGGCCATCAGCCTGGTCGATGTGACGACGCCCAACAACAAGCACCTGGAGTTCGTGATCGCCGCGCTCGAAGCGGGCAAGAATGTGGCGTGCGAAAAGCCACTGGCGGCGACGCTGTCGGACGCGCGGCAGATGCGTGATGCAGCCCGCAAGGCCAAGAAATCAAAAACGTTCGTGTGGTACAACTATCGCCGCGTTCCCGCCGTCGCCGCCGCCTACCAGATCGCCGCCGCCGGGAAGCTGGGCCGAATTTATCACGTCCGCGCGTTTTACCTGCAGGGCTGGGCGAGCTCTCCTGACATCCCGCTCGTGTGGCGTTTTGATAAAGCACAGGCCGGCTCGGGCTCGCTCGGCGACCTCGGTGCCCACGTCATCGACATGGCCCGCTTCATCACGGGCGATGAGATTTTCGAAATCTCCGGCGCCATCAGCCAGACGTTCATCAAAGAACGCACGCTGCCATCGAGCGAGGGCGGCGCGGGCATCACGGGCGGCGGAAAAGCGACGGGCAAGAAGGGCAAAGTCACCGTCGATGACGCGATCGTCGCCATCGGAAACATGAAAAAGGGCGGCCTCTTCACCATCGAAGCAACCCGCTTTGCGACCGGTCGCGAAAACAAGAACGGCGTCGAAATTAACGGCGAGCTCGGCTCGCTTTTCTTCGATTTCGAAGACCTCAACAACCTCTACTTCTTCGATTCCACCGCGCCGCGACAACTGCAGGGCTGGACAAAAATCCAGACCAGCGTGCCCGGCGTTCACCCGTATCAGGCCGCGTATTGGCCGACGGCTCACCCGCTCGGCTACGAACACGCATTTGTGAATCAGGCCGTCGACATGTTCCGAGTGCTGGGCGGCGAGAAACCCGAAGTGCCGTTGCCCGACTTCGACGACGCCTACGAAACGCAGCGCGTCCTCGAAGCAATCGAACTCTCGGCCGCGAATCGCACTGCGGTGAAACTCAGCGAGATCAAGTAGGCGAATCTGCCGTTCCTATCGTGCGATTTGCGACGGCGCTGGTGCGACGTTCTGGTATTTCAGAGCGTGCCCGGGGCGTCGGCCCAACCGCACGCCGAACCGCACGTTTTGCGAGTACGCAAAACGTGGCAGCCGGCAAGGAATTGATTCAGAAAACCTGATTTAGGGAACTTGATTCAGGGTGCCACAGGTACGTAATCGTACCTGTGGTTTCGTGCACCTCACGCACACCTACGAATACATAAATGTGGCACCCCAGACTGAGGCCCCCGAGCAGTTATACGATCTCGAGTGGCCTGTCAGACGTTGTATAGACGACAACTTATGCACAGGTCAGAGACCTGTGCCACCCTTTAAATGACGGTGTGTTGTATGAGCCGAAACGACCAATCCAATCCAAAATCAGATCTTTGACAAAGCACCGAGTGCGTGCAAATCACTTTGGCACGAGCGACTTCGCCATCAACACCCACGCCTCCTTCGACCACGGCCGCTGCGCGATCGCCTTGCGTGCGTACGCGCGCGCGGTCGTGCGAAAATTTTCCGCAAGCGCCCACCAGCCGTAGTCGAGGGTGAATCGGAATCGCTGGTCGGCGGTCGTCGGTCGCCAGGGTTTGGGCGGAACGAAAGTGCGTGACAGACCGCGCCTGACGAACGCCGCTTCGACGGCGCGCCTTTGGTTGTCGAGCTGCAGCGTTTGCTTTCGTTCGCTGACTGAACCCGCGTGTTGTCGATAGCGCAAGAGCACATCGTTGACGCACGCGAGCTGGCCGATCTCGCCCAGGCGTAGGAAGAGGTCGAGGTCTTCCGCGGCGACATATTGCTTATCGTATCCGCCGATCTGTTTGAGCGCGGCCGACCTGATCATCGCCAGCGGATGGCAGATCGGCTGTGTGCCCAAGAGGCATTGCTCCTGTAGCGTTCGGTCGTCGGTCGCGGGCCGCATCGTACGGATCGGCCGTGATGCGTCGTCGATCAACAGATATGCGCCTCCCAGCAACACGACATTCGGATTCGCATTCATGAACTCGACCTGAACCCGCAGGCGACTTGGCTCGCACACATCGTCGGCGTCCATCCGCGCTACCAGCGGAGCTGTCGCCAATTCGATCCCACGATTAAGCGTTTTGATCAGCCCGAGGTTGGCCTGACGCACGACGCGAATTCGCGCATCACGCGTCGCAAACGAATCGAGCACGCTCGCGGATGCGTCGCTCGAGCCGTCGTCGATGGAGATGAGTTCGAAGTCGGCAAACGTCTGCCCGAGCACGGATTCGACGGCCGCTTCGAGAAACGGCAGTCCGTTGTGAACGGGAAGAATGACCGAGACCATCGGCATGGAATAAGGCCCGCGAAGAAGAAGGAGCCAACTGATGATAGCAATCTATCGCGCGTAGACGCCCGCGGGCGAGTACACCGCCGCCGCGCCGCCGCCCAGCCCGACAGGCGGAAGCACGAACGTCGCGGCGATTCCGTTGACGGTCAGCGTTGCTTCATCCGCAGCGGCTTCCAGGCCTTGCTGCGTGAAGGGCGTCATCGCCATCGACGGCCTGTTGATGGTTTCGATCGGGCGAAATTTCGACAGCCTGACTTCGAACACGTGACCCGCAACACGGACGCTCGCGGTCGCATAAGCAGCGGCGATATCCACATCGATCGACGCATCGAGTGTTGGCGCTTTTTCGAAAGGCGTTCCCGCGAAAATGTTCGGCCCAAAATATTCCGCGACCTTTCGGTTCGTACTGACGAATCCCATGACAGAAGGCGCAGCTGCGTTGGGGGCATCGGCGTTGGGTGCGTAGAGAATCATCCCGGCCGGAGCGCTGCCCACGGGCGTGTGAACCATCCGCGCGACGTGAACGATGATGTTGGGCATCGACATGCCCGCAGTCGTCATTGCCGCGAGATCCACGCCGGCTTCCCAGCTCATCCATTTCGAAATCGACATGTGTTGCTCCAGAAAGTTTATTTCAAATCGCTCTGCCGCGGCGAAGTATCGGCCGATTTGGTGCGGTGTCCAATCGGAAAGGTGAGACGAAGAAAACTCTGGAAAGTAGACGCCGCGTCACCTCCATACCGGGTTTTGCAAAAGCGCTGAGGCGTTGGTTTCAAGATTGACGCACCCCTTGTCGGGCGGGGCATGACGCGCGACACTTCGAACATGTCGCAAGTGACGCGAATTATTCCAATCAAACCACATGACGTTTTCGAATGTGCGGAAGACCTGGCCGCGCTGGAAAAAATTCCTGCGCGGTGGTGCGTCGCATTGATCGCGGGCGAGGACGATGTGCCGCTTCAAATGCTGTGCACGAAGAATTTGAGACGCAGCCTTGTGAACCGGCTCTCGCCCGGCGAGGCGAGCATCAAGACCAAGCGTGTCGATCTCGCGGCCATCGCAAGGCGAGTGTTTTTCACACGCGTTGATGGCACACTTGAAATGGAGCTGCTGTACCACCGCGCGGTGGCGGCGATGTTCGCGAAGGACTGGCGCAGGTTGCTCGCGGATCGGCCGATGCAGTTCGTTCATGTAGATGCGGAGTCGCCGTTCCCGGGCTATTCGCGAGTTGATCGGCTGACGGACAGGCCGGGGATTTTTCTCGGGCCGATGTTGTCACGTGCGCGGGCGGATGCATTTGTTGAGAAGATTCGCACCGCCTTCGATCTGTGCCGATATCCGGATGTGCTGGCGAAGTCGCCGAGTGGAAGGGCGTGTGCGTACAAGGAAATGAAGCAGTGTGCCGCGCCGTGCGACGGGACGGTGAGCATGGACGTTTATCGCAGAGACGTCCGAGCGAGCCTGGCGGTGATTTCAAACGAGATGGCGGTGATGTGTGAAACGGAAGAGGCGATGAGGCAGGCCGCGTCGAGGCAGGCATTCGAGGAGGCGAACAAGTTCAAGCGAAGACTGGCGACGGTGCGGTCGATCGAGCGAGTTCGTTCGATAAATGATTTTCGATTTCTGGTGATCGATCGCGGGGCGAGTCGAGGGCTGGTCAAGCTTTTGGTGATCGTCGGACAGGCCGTCACGCCGGCGGCAACTCTCGCGCACGCGCTTGAGTTGATGAAGGGCGAGATGATCATGCCCAGGGACGAGTTGGAGCATCGCAGGCTCGCGCTATTGGCGCACTACGTGAATGAACCGGCGACGGGCGTGGTGATTCAGCAAGATGAGGCGAGAAGCGGGGCGATGGATGAATCCTGCATCGCGCGAGCGACGCAGGAATTATGGCCGAAGAAAGAGGCGGCCGCGGAGTTGATTGCGGAGGCCGAGGTTGTGAATGATGAACTCAAGCAGACGGAGCTGTGAAGCGCGTCTGTGATCAATACTGCGCACACGACTTTGGAGGGCGTCAATCCGAGACGCTTCTGGCGGACCTTCAATTTCCCGGCGGCAGGGGAATGCCGCGATCCAAACTCTGGCCAGATCAAATGATGCAAAGTCACCCACGCGGAATCCGCGTACGGCGTTGCGTGCAACCCATTGAAAAGTAACTATTTCACAGTCGTTGCCGCCAGCTTGCTGGTGCTTGATATGCAAGTCGAGTCCATCAAAGCACCGGCAAGCTAACGGCTACACGGGAATGAGCGTCGGACGAATCGCACGCCCAAGCGCACGCTTTGCGAGTTTACAAAACATGACACCCGGAAATAAACTTCAATCAGACCAAATGATGCGAAGTCACATACGTGAAATCCGCGTACGGCGTCGGCTGGCAAGTCAGTTAATTTTTTTCAAAACAGGGAGGAGAAGAAGCCGTCTCCGGGAGTTGAACCCGGAACCGCCGGTTTACAAAACCGGTGCTCTGCCAATTGAGCTAAGACGGCGAGGAAATCTATATTTTGTGCGTCAATTTGCGACTAACTCTGGACGATTTCGAGGACTTTGAATTCCATGGTTCCGCGTGGTGCGCGAACGCGAACGACATCGCCGACGCGGGTTTTCATGAGTGATTCGCCCATGGGGCTGGAGATGCTGACCTGCATGACGCCGTCGATGGCCGGGCCTGCTTCGCCCACGAGCTTGATGAGGGATTCGCTGTCGTCGTCGAGGTCGAGCAATCGAACCGTGTGTCCGAGGAAGACCATGCCCTTTGGCACGGAATCGGAATCGACGACGGCGACGGTCGTCACTTTTTTCTCCAGATCTTTGAGTTCGCGCTCGATGATGCGATTTTCTTCCTTGGCGAAGTGATATTCCGCATTTTCAGACAAATCACCCAGACTGGCGGCCTTGGTGATGCGGTCCTGGACGTCGATTTTGGCGCGGCGAAGCTCTTCAAGCTTGCGCTTGAGCTCTGCCATCTCAGTTGGGCTGACCATTTGCATATCGAAGACTCCTCTATCGCAATTTAATCCGGGCGATTGACACCCGTGATTCAAAAGCGGAAACCGCCTGCGGCGTGGGCCGCAGGCGGTCAGGTTTAGTGATATCGCGATTCACTCGGCTTTGCAATCGGGCAGGGTGCTTTTGAATAGAATTTGCACGAACCGCCTGAGCTCTTATCCGAACCTATATACGACTCCCGACATGCCTTCCTACACGCCTACGAAGTGCCGATCGACTCGCGGCGAAACCAGCCAGGACGATCAGACCAGACAGCGCTGCCGGTTCGGGAACGACCGCCAGGTTCGTACCAGGGGCGAAGGTGTCGCGAACGAACAGCCTGGCCTGATCGAGTTGCTCCTCGAACTGCCCGTCGAAGCTCGGGTTTGCAAACAACAGATACGCGGTATCACTCGCCAACACGCCCGGCGTGCTTGAGGTGACGCGAAGGGAAAGAAGGTAAATGCCGGCAGTTGGTGTTCCCGGTGCACTGGTTGTTCCACCCGCGCCAAGCAGGAAGGTTTCCAGGTGGTCATCGAACTCGCCGTCGAGGTCGATGAGGCCGAACGCGTAACCGGCCGGGGTAGGGACACTCGCGCCGCCGCTGACGACGACGTTCGCGCCGAAGCCCAGGCTGATGGATTCGAGGTTGGGAAGGGCACCGAATGAGGCCGAACCGACGCCGTTCCAGAACGACAGCGGCGCGGTCAATTCGAAGCCGACGAGGCTACCTGAGGCGAACCCGCTGCCGGGCAAGGGGTGAAAGCCGGGATCGGGCAGAAAGAACGGCTGGCCTATCTCTTCGCCGAACTCATAGGCGAATACGCGGACGTTATCGACCTCCAGTTGCAGGTCATCTTGAAAGGCGTTGATGGCGATTTGGCTGCCCGGTCCGACGAACGGGGAGAGATCAAAATCTGGCCCTCCCGCCAGGGTGATGGATGAGGTACTTGCCACAGATAGCGCGGCGACGATGAGTGTGTTTCGGACGGTTTGCATTTTCAGTCTCGGTTAGAGGAATGTGAATTCAGTAAGTCTCGGCGCGCTCCAAATTTTTGGGCGCGAGAATTTTTCTGAGATCCGTATGAGAGGTGGGTTAGTGGGAAGGCGACACGTTGCGGTTGCGGCGAAGCATGACAAGACCCGATGCAGCGATCAGTCCCATCAACGTGGGTTCGGGGACGGTTGCGACTGCCGCGGCGCGTGAGAGTTCGCTGACGAAGTTCGAGCCATTGCCGCCAGCTAGTCCACTGGCTACTCCGGCCGCGACTCCGCCGTCGCCCAACAAGGTCGCGGGGGTGTTGAAGTTGCGGGCGAGCAGGACGAGGTCGGGAAAGGCGACGGTTCCGTCACCATCGAAGTCGCCGTCGAAGATGCTGAGGTCCGGGCCGAGGTTGAAGTTCCTCGCGAGAAGGACGAGGTCGGCGAAGTCGACTTCGTTGTCGAAGTTCGCATCTCCGGGCCGGGGCGAGGCGAGGTACGCCATTCCGCGGTTGAAGTCTGTCTGGCTCAGGCCGGTGTTGTAGGCGATGTAGAGCGCATCGCTTCGCTGGATGTTTCCGCCGGTGGTGGATAAGCGGATGGCCGAGAAGTACAGGCCGGGCAGTGGTGCGCTACCGTCTGGATTGAGCAGCGTGGCGTTGAGGTGGCGGTGGATCGACCCGGCCGAGCCTATTGAGCCAATGGTGAAGCCGGGTGCGACGGTCGAGGAGCCGGTGATGGAAACATTGGAAGCGCCAAAGCTCAGCCGCAGTGAGCTATCCGTTGCGGGCTGGAACGAGACAGGGCCTGTTGCGCCGTTCCAGCGCCTGAGGTGATAGGCGACGTCGAATCGGAGTTGCTGACCGGTAGGCAGGCCGCTACCGGCGACGGCGTTGAAGCCGGGGTCGGCGGTGAAGAACGGGTTGCCGGGCGTCTGGCCCAATTCGTAGCCGAAGTGACGTGCGCGCTCGATGACGGTGCCGGATGAGTCGCTGAAGCCATCGGTGAAAATCTTTTGACCCGTTGGAACGGCCTGAACTCTTGGCCTGGCGTCAGAGCCGATTGCGTAGGCCTGCGCATTGGCGACGGGGGCGCAGGCAATGACGATTGCGGCGGTGAAGAGTGAGATCGCGACAATTGGCTTTGACATGACTAATACCTGGTGTCTTCTAAGGTACGCACTTTGATGACGCGAAATTGGACGTGCCTAATGTGCGGCGGCGGGGTCGAAGTTATTCTTCTCGAAGTTGGTGAAGACGTTGGTGAATGGCAACGATTCGGCATGGCCGTCGAGGAAGCCGTAGCAAGCGATCGAGCCGGGGCCGGGTGCGCCACGATTCGGACCACCATGCGCGTTGATCGCCATCGAAAGACTGGCCGCGCCCCAAGCGGGCGAGGTCGCCCAGTTCTCGACATGCGGATGGTCGGCGACGGCGAACTTTCCTTGCCGCGCCATCTCCATGAACTGAATCACTTCTGACGATTTTTTTACCTGAGTGATCTTCACGTAAAGCCCGCCCGGCGGGACGGCGTTCACATCCTGCCCCGGCCCCCACGGGCAAAGGAAACGGTCGAGAAAGTTATTCAGGCCGTAGCTGCTGACGCGGTTGCGCTGCACGAGTTGCGATGCGCCGTTGACGACTTCCACAACGCCGATAGTCTGCCCGGGTGACCAATGCGGACTGTCGTCCGTCGGACACCGTGCCAGCAGTGCTGTGGAGGCGTATCGCGACAAGACCATGAACCAGCTCGCCTGGCTGTCGGCGCTGGCGCCGCCTTCTGCGAGCCCGGCCTGCACGAGGAATCCTTTATTCTCCGACGCGTACGCCATCTGCGCGAGTTGCAACTGGCGAACATTGCTCAGGCATCTGACGCGGGATGCGTCCTGCCTGGCGCGAGAGAGCGTGGGCAGGAGAATTGCGATCAACACGCCGATGATGCCGATGACCACCAGCAGTTCGACGAGTGTGAAGCCTGTGAGGGGCAGTCGCCTCATCAGGGGATGGCTGATGAGAGAGCGGCGAGGAAATTGATCGGGTGACATTTCAAACGACACAATAGACCATATGCAACTAGATTGCAAGTAATAAATAGTCGGGTTTACCCTGATGTCGTACTTTTCGGCGTTTTTTCCTTCGACTCCTGGGACAGGACACTTTGATCTGAGTGTTTTGAAATGCAGATCGGATGAGCCGGAAGCAAGAAACTGGCGTTTGACGATCACGAGAAATCGATGAAATGGGTTCTTCAAACGGCCCAAGTGTTTTTACACGCCGATCATGCGCCTTGGCCGATTCGACCTGCTCGGCTACAACTTCCCCCGCGTGACACAAGAGCCTTATCTCTCGCTGGTGATCCCCGCTTACAACGAAGAGGAGAACATCCCCACGCTGCTCGAGCGTGTCGGCGCGTCCATGCACACGATCGGCAGGCCGTTCGAAGTGATCATCGTGGATGATGGTTCGACGGACAACACACCCGCGATGCTGAGCGAGGCGAAGAAGTCGATGCCGTGGCTGCGTGTGGTGCGGATGCTGAAAAACAGCGGGCAGAGTTCGGCGTTTGAGGCGGGTTTTCGTGCCGCACGTGGGCAGGTCATTTCCACCATCGACGCGGACCTGCAGAATGATCCTGAAGAAATCCCCAGGCTGCTTCCCGTCCTGGAAAAAGACGGCGTGGACATGGTCAGCGGCTGGCGTAAAGACCGCCAGGACACGGGATTTCGCAAGTGGCAGTCGCGGCAGGCGAATCGAATTCGTAACTGGATCAGCCAGGATGACATTAACGATTCCGCCAGCAGCCTGAAGCTGTATAAAGCACACGCAATCAAAGACATGAAGCTGTTCAACGGTTCGCACCGGTTTTTCCCCGCGCTGGTGAAGATGCGAGGATTTACCTGCGTCGAAGTGCCCGTCAAGCACTCGCCGCGATTCGCCGGAACCGCGAAGTACGGCTTCCGGAACCGTGCTTTCAGGGCATTTATCGACCTGCTGGGCGTGCGATGGATGAAGATGCGTTACATTCGAAGCGAAGCACAGGAAATCCAGTAAACTGCATCGAATGAAGGGTCCAGACAAACTCCTTGGAGAATGATTCAGATGAAGATCGGCGAGTATGACATCGGCGTGTGTAGTTGGTCGCTCAAGCAAACTGACATGGCGTCGCTATTTGCTGTGATTCAGGACCAGCTCAAGCTCTCACATTGCCAGCTCGCATTGGGCGAGATCTGCAATCGGGGCGAGGAAGGCATTGAGGAAATCAAGCGGCTCGCAGAGGGCGTCACCCTCACGGCCGGGATGGTGGGGTTCGAGGGCGAAAACTACGCGACGATCGAAAAAATCAAACAGACCGGCGGATATGTCCCCGACGAACTGTGGGAATCGCGAAAGCAGCTCACCCTCAAGGCGGCTGATTTTGCAGTCGAACTGGGCATCAAAATGCTCTCGACCCACGTCGGTTTCGTACCCAGACCCAACGATCCCAACTACGACTCGATCATCAGTCGCATCACCGAGTTGAGCAAACCCCTGGCGGACCTGGGCATCGAGCTGCTTATGGAGACGGGCCAGGAACCGGCCAACGAATTGCTGCAGTTTCTTCATGACCTGCGTTGCAAAACGTTCGGCGTGAATTTTGATCCCGCGAACATGCTGCTGTACGGCAGCGGCGACCCGATCGAAGCCATCACGACTTTGGGTCGGCACATCAGGCACGTGCACATCAAGGACGCCGTCCGATCGGCCAGGCCCGGAATCGACTGGGGCGAGGAAGTCCCATTCGGCGACGGTCAGGTGCCGCACGCCGCGTTTCTTTCGACGCTAAAGACCGTCGGCTATTCCGGGCCGCTCGTCATCGAACGAGAAGCGGGCGACGACCGCATCGGCGACGTAGGTCTTGCGATTCAGACGCTGCGAACGTTGTAATTGCAATGGCAAAAATTAAACCAACTTCAATTGGTATTTAAAAGAGCAGAGCAAGAAGTAAGCGGGCATTTCGAATTATCGCGAACGGTTCAGAATCGAGAGTCGGCCCCGGCTCGTCCGCACGCGACACCGCATTTTCTTTTCGAGTGCAAGAACAGAAATGTCCTGCCGGACCGGCCAAAGTTGGGTTGCAACATGCCACATTGCAATTTGTTGGGGCGCTACCATTAATTTTCGTCGACTTGGTTCATCAAAATCACGTAGGGCCCGCAGCACGCTTGGGACCTTTAATCGCTCGCTCTGAACGCCATACGAATGATCCACAGAACACGACGGACCTTACAGGATTTTGGCCAAATCATCGGCAATTTGTATTGGTTCGTACGAGGCTGGGCGGCGTACTTCCGAGATGCGGCGTTCGACGCGTTCACGCTGTGGTGCAAATCTCACGGCATTCTGCGTTAATAAATGTCGACAAGCACGGCATATATCGCGGCGAAGGCGGGGTCGCGACGCAGGTCGGCCGGGCGATGGAGGAATTGTGTTTGAGACTGAAGATGGTGCGAAGTCGTCAGGCCAAAGGCCGGGTGGAGCATCGAAATGAGCTGTTTCAAGACCGCTTTGTGAAGGAAGTTTGCTTGCGACAGATCAAGACAATGACGCATGCGAATGTTTAGCTGAAGTCGGTGTTTTTGCCGAACATCAATCGCAAGTACGTGTTGAAGGTGAGGAACGCGAGCAATTTGCACCGACAGCCAAAGCAGGGTCAGAAAGTTAAGAAGATACTGTGCAAGGCCGAAGCTCGTATTATGGTCCAGGACTGGTGCGTGCGTTGGAAGAACCGCTTTCTGGAGATTCCCAGAAGCCTGGAGGCGCTGAGCCTGTCGGGCAAGTGGGTGGAAGTGCGCGAGCTAAAAGACGGCAATCTGCTGCTGAGAGGTCAGGGCCAACGTCTGAGCTGGTCGTTCGTGGAATCAGCGCGAAAGCAAGCGAAGGCGAACGTGAACAATCGCAGCAGCGTGTCCAAACCCGATCATCCGTGGCGAACCCACCCGGCTTGCCAGCGCGCCTGGATCGTGAGGTCATGTCAACTTGAGCTAATGAAGGCTCACTTCTACTTCGGTACAAAACATCTTGCCTCGGTAGGAAGGCTCCTGTTTGAGATAAAGTTTTACGGTTTCAATACGACTTTGATGACCTGACTCTTATTCTCGCTGAACATTTTATACGCGTTGGGCGCATCACTCAGCGGCATGCGGTGCGTGATGACGAAGGTCGGATCTAAACGGCCGGCCTGGATGTGCTTCAGTAATTCGGGCAAGTAACGGTGGACGTGAGTCTGGCCCATCTTGAGCGTGAGGCCTTTGCCGAACGCCGCACCGAATGGGAACTTATCGATGACGCCGCCGTATACGCCCGGCACGCTGACGGTGCCTCCCTTTCGACAGCACTGAATGGCTTCTCGCAGAGCATGTGCGCGGTCGGTTGCCAAAAACGTCGCGACCTTGATTCTGTCAATTGCGGCATCGATGGACATGCCGTGGGCTTCGAGCCCGACGGCGTCGATGCACCTGTCGGGCCCGCGCCCGCCGGTCAGTTCCATGAGCTTGTCCGAAACAGTCTCCTTGGATATGTCGATCGTTGTGGCACCGGCCGCGCGGGACATTTCAAGTCGCCCGGGCACATCGTCGATCGATACGACTCTTTCTGCGCCGAGTAGCAAAGCACTGCGCAGCGCGAACTGCCCGACTGGCCCCGCGCCCCAGACCGCCACGGTGTCTCCTTTTTCGATCTCGGCGTTAGCTGCTGCCATATAACCCGTCGGGAAGATGTCGGTGAGAAACAAAACCTGATCGTCGGTCAGATCTTCCGGCACTTTAAACGCGCCGAAATCCGCGAGCGGAACGCGGACGTACTCGGCCTGACCACCTGCATAGCCGCCGAACATATGCGAGTAGCCGAACATCCCTGCGGGGCTTGAGCCGTACGCGGCTCTGGGAATTGCTGCATTAGGGTTGGTGTTGTCACAGCAACTGGTCAATTGTTTTTTGCAGAAAAAACAACTTCCGCACGCGACGTTGAACGGAATCACAACGCGGTCGCCGACGGCGAGTTTTGACTTGTCAACTCCCGCGCCAAGTTCGACGATCTCGCCCATGAATTCGTGCCCCAGAATATCTCCGGACTTCATGGTCGGGATGTAACCGTCATATAAATGCAGGTCCGACCCGCAGATCGCGGTGCTGGTGACCTTTAGAATTGCATCACGCGGATTGAGAATTTTCGGCATGTCAACGTTGGACACACGTACATCGAATTTTGAGTGCCACGTAAGAGCTTTCATTTTCAGCTTTCTAGAAAAGGAGATTTGGCGAGGCGGCAAAATGTTTTTTTACAACACGAGATCGAGTTACTTTGCGCGTGGCTTGCCGTCGCCGTTGGTCGCGACTTCGCCGGTCTCCATGAGCTGCTGAAATCGTTTGAGGTCTGCTTTGACGGTCTGATTCGGCTCTTCGCCGAAGAGTGAGGCGACAATGCTTCCGAGCTTCCCCGCAGGCGGGATATAGTCCAGCACGACGCGAACTTCCGTACTGTCTTCTCGCCCCGGGACGTCAATGAATCGAACTGAACCGCTGTTGTCGACTCCCGCGTTGCCGACACTGCGCCACGCGATCAAACGATCCTTCTCGTCGTTGATGATCTCCGCATCCCACTCGACACTGAAGCCCAGAGGTGCGCTGGCGACCCAGTGCGAATGCGTCTGGTCGGTTTCTACAACGGACTTCAAGTGGTGCATGAATTGCGGCAAAAGGCCGAGCTCGCGCCAGAAGGCGTAACAGTCGCTGGCGGGTTTGCTGATGGTGACGGACTGTTCGACGTGAATGCCGCGTAGGTTGTATTCCGAAGGGGCGGCACTGGGCTTTGACGAAGGTGTGTCGCGTTCGTTTCCATCCGGATACACGCCCTTGGATGACCCGCTCGCCCGCTTGCCAGAACTCTGTCGATCGTGCTGGGCGTCTCGGGTGCTCAGGCCCAGATGTTGATAGAGCGGGCAGTTTCCCGTCATACCGCGATAGACCAGCCCAGCGCCCGCCGCCGTTTGCAGAATGCCTCGGCCACGCATCAGCTTGGGCAGACCAGTCAGAAGCAGCAGGGCACCCGCGGCAAGCGAAATATTACGCTCGTTGCTTCCCACATTTCTAACCGTCGATTGCTTTGCTGAACTTCCACTTTGAAGGTCGCGGGGCTTTGTCGCAGGCGACTCACTGTCCATTGTTTCGAGGTCGTACTGATCGAGTGTGGTTTCTGAAATTGTACGTGTGACTGAATTTGGTGTGACCATGAATGCTACTCCGTATGGTGAAGGGTGAAGCCAATATTTTGCTGTCGTTTGAAGCTGGTTTGCATCGGGTGTCTCCCTCACCACGCTCTCGGAGTTTTTCGCAATCGCCAGCAGGCAACCCATATTGACTTCGAAAGCACCGAGTCGTGTTCGACTGAATGAGGCAGCCGACAGGCAATTATTTAGTAAATCGGCCAAACGTTTCGGGTTATGAGTTCAACCAGGTTGTGCTCTGTGTCGCGGAAGTACACCTGTCGCCCGCCGAAGGGACTGCGTGCCTCGCTTTCAATATTGACTCCGAGATGGCCAAGCCGCTTGATGCATTCTTCCAGACGCTCTTCATTCTGCACGCCCATTGCAAAGTGCGATTCACCGGCGACATCATGCGCGGGTATTTCTCCTTCAGGTGTTTCGGTCGGCTCGGTGATGGCTTTACGTTTAAAGAGCAGGATGACCTGGCGGCCGCACGCGTCGAGTGCGCGGAGCTTGTCTTCGTCCTCAAAAATCATTTTGAAGCCGAATACTTGCGCGTAGAACTTCGCCGCGCGGTCCACGTCGTCTGCACTGACGGGTACTTCAATGACACCGTCGACTTCGAGGGCAATCGGTTCGGTCGTTTTCCGTTTAGTCGGCTTGGTTTTCATGAAAGATTTTTCTTTGGTAAATCGCACTTCAAGTAAAGGCCCGCGCTTTTGCACGGGCCTTGCTTGAATTCTTCGAAAAAAAGAGACTTGGCTCACACACGTTTAACGCTTCTTGCTTTTTGAATGCGTGGCCGGTGCGGTGTCTTTTCGACGTTTGATATCGTCTTTGATGTCCTTCCCGAAAATTCGGCTGGCATATTCTTCGAGCATCTGCGGGTCGAGATCGCTCTCATCTGGCCCGACAGGTGAGGTGAGCTGTGGCTCGGCTTCGAGATCGGGAGGCACGGCACCCTCGGGCATGCCGTCGACGACTTCGAGTTCACTATGATCATCCGGATGCAAGCCGTTCCAGACTTCACCTACCCGCTTGTAGTCGTCGGGAGAAAAGCGGTAGAGGATGCGGTGTAGACCCGCGTCTTCGTGTTTCTTTGCTTCCGGGAAACGCTTGTTGCTGATGTCCGGAATCGGCAGCAGCTTGCCGACGCTCACGCCGCTAAGTTTTTCGAGTGCCTTGGCGTACGCGACGATATGCACGCCGCCGCGGACCAGCAGAAATCCCGTCGATGCACGCGCGGTCGGTTCCTTTGCCATTTCATAAACGCGAATTTTGTTGGCACGGGCTCCGCATTCGAGAAAGAAGTTGTGAAGCAGATCGAGCTTAATGTTGCCACTCGAGTAGACGTGTTGGCCCGTCCAGAAATTGCCCATTGAATCGCCGCAGAATGCCTGTTGACCGGTGGCGAGAAAGTGGTAGCTGTTGCGTGCGTCCTTCACACCTTCGAGCGGCGTGTCGGTCGGGTCATCGCCGCGCGGCGTGGTGCCCGTAAGCAACAGGTTGATCGCATACGCAACCAATTCAATGTGTGCAAATTCCTCGGCGGCGATGTTCGCAATCAGGTCGTAGTTGGGCCGTTTCTCGGCTCTCCCACGAAAGTTGAACGATTGAAACGTGTAGTTCATCAGCGTTGACATCTCACCAAATTTTCCGCCCAGCAGTTCCTGCACTGCGGCGGCTGCATTGGGTCAGGGATTCTCGGTCGGCGGAAGTTCAGTCATTAAGCGGTCGTAGCGAGTGATCATTTAATTTTCTCCGGTAATTCGCTTTGATGATTCGGCGATTTGATCGCCACTAAGATCTCGTGTTAAAGAGGAAATAATAATAAAGTCGCGATCTGGATCAGGGCATAGGGGCAAGTCGTCAGAACGATGTCGGCACATCACCGATCATTCGATTGCCTTGCAACAGAAAAAGCTCGCTGTGGTGAGTCCACCGCTCAAGCCAACGACATCGCGATGCGGGAAGGCAAACGTAATTTTTATTGAAATAGAAAATGATCGGCCGAGCGACCGGGTGGGGGAACTGATTTACGCTTAGAACAAACGTGCGAAGATGTTGTGTTATTAAAGATTTAGCTTGACGTTTTTCATGATGCCGCTAATCTCGTTCGGATGTGCTCGACGCGTTGTCGATCATCAGAATATTCCCAACGGAGAATCGAAAATGTTTCAGAAAATGCTTTCTTTTAGTGCTGTGGTTGCGGCATCTGTTTTCGCAGCCGCCTCGACGGTTTCTGCCCAGACTTTCATTGTTCCCCTGAGCGGACTTCAGGAAGTACCATCAGTCACCACGACCGGCTCAGGTACCGGTGTTGCGACGTTGAGCGGCTTGCCGGGTTCACGCGTGCTGACTTACACCGTCAATTATAGTGGACTTCAGGGCACTATTGCCGCGCCTTTTGCTCACATCCACAACGGGCCGGCGGGTGTCAACGCTACCATCGTGCACGACCTTGATGGTGCAAACCAACTGCCAATCTCAGGCTCGAGCCAAGGCACGATCGTCGGCGACTGGCGCTTTGATGATGCGACCCAACCGTTGACCGACGCGCTTGCCAATGAATTTTTCTTGGGCAGGCTTTATTTCAACCTCCACACCACATCGTTTCCGGGCGGCGAAATCCGCGGCCAAATCGTACCTGAGCCCACCACGCTTGCATTGCTCGCGGGTGCTGGCGTATTGGTTCTGCGACGCGTTCGACGCTGATTGGTCCACCAATTGGTATCGAGTCTTATCTCGGCCTGATAATCATTGAAGGGGCGTCGATACGCGAGGCTGTATCGACGCCCTTTTTTCGTGACACATTTAACAGTGTCTAGATGGCTTGAGAACGCTTCGTAATCGGCGGAAGGAAATTTCTGCGAGCCTTTCGTCGTCGCTTTGTCACCCTTCTTAGATTTATTCTACGACTTGAGTTAGATCAATGCTGCAACGGTTGCGGGTCGATAAGTTGACCCGCATGAACAATGAAATGAGAGCGACCGCAGGAACGCACGACAACAGAATCGCAAGTCTGGCGGGGCCATTATTGGCGTTGCAGTTCGTGCTGATGTAGGCCACTTTTCTCATTTTATCCTCGTCCATCAATTGGCCCGCGAGTCTTGATGACCCTGCGTCGGTCGTATTGGCCGCGCGGTGGAATCTGACGACTCCGGCGGGCAATCTGATCATCGCGGTCGCGATCTTCACGGCGATGGCGAAAGCGGTTGGGATATCGCGCTGCCTTCTTACATCGACGCGCCCTGAGTTCGTTTTGCGTGTGCCGCAATTTCTTCTGGCTTCGTACCTGGGTATCACGCCCGAAGCATTAGCCGCATTCGTCGGCCGCGCACGGAAGAACCGACTTGATTTGTGCTGCAAGACTTCAGCCCATCTTTGCGACCTCAAGATTGCAAAGTTCCACAGCCGAGTAATCACAACTTTGCCGGAGTGGCCTTTCAAACACGGGGCGGGGTGAGGTCTGTGCCTGGAACCGCGCCTGAACTATGTGGCGACAGAATATCGCGAATGCGATGCGGTTCGAGCCCGGACTATGAATGTTGACGTGCCCAAACCGGGTGCTGAAACTTTAACTGCGATGTCGGGAGCGCGGGGTCGTTTGCCCGATCGTTAAAATACACAAATACTGTTGGAGCCTTATGACGCACCGCGATTGTTTCGAGGTTGGCGTTCGTTTGATCGGCGCCTGGTACATCGTCAGTGGAGTCGATCGACTGGTCGCCTACCCAAATGTTATTTTGGAGCACTGGACGCCAGCAGATTCCACGCCAGACTCTTTCTGACCTACGGTTTGGCATATACAGTTGTTGCCGTCACTCTTTTGTTCTCCGGATCCAGCGTCGCTGATGTAATCCACGGCCCGCCAGTCAAGAATTCCGAGTCGGACGAGAAATCATGAGTGGGGTCAGCGGTATTTTGCCGACCTTTGAGCGCTCGCGTTGATTGGCGTAAGAAGGGTTCGCAGTGTGCTGCGGATCCGACAGGATTCGCGATTAATGTCGGACGATCGCGCTGTGAAGTGCCGAACGTACACGCAGGAATTCGCCCGCGGCGATTCGTTGTCTCGAAGCAATTTGCTGACGTGCTACAAAAGAATGAAGCACTCCAATCGTTCGACAGAATGTCGGGCGCGGGTTTCACCTGATGACTTGGACGCCTTGCTATTAGACAATCAAAACGCGAAGCGTGTTATCTTTATATTTCAAAGTTTCAATTCGTAAAAATATTTTAAAATATCATGACGCGATGGCTCACAGCGCTAATATCTCGGACTCAAAGACAGCCGATCTTGAGCTCACGCACTTCTGTTGAGCTTTTCGATGTCTTGGATACCAACACGAAGGATTACCATGAATGATATCGTAGACACAGCCGTTGCTGCAGGTTCGTTCAAGACTCTTGCCGCCGCTCTGGGCGCAGCAGGTCTTGTGGAAACACTTAAGGGCGCGGGCCCGTTCACGGTGTTTGCGCCGAGCGACGCAGCGTTTGCCAAGCTCCCTTCCGGTACTGTCGAAAGCCTGGTTGCTCCCGCAGCGAAGGCGAAGTTGACAGGCATCCTGACTTACCACGTGGTGGGTGGCAAAGTCCTCGCCGCCGACGTGATGAAGCTTCACGACGCGAAGACCGTCAACGGCCAGTCGGTCGCGGTTAAGGTCGTTGATGGCAAGGTCAAGATCGACGATGCCACCGTTGTCACTGCAGACATTCAGTGCTCGAATGGTGTGATTCACGTGATCGATTCCGTGCTGATGCCCAAGTAAACATCAGTCGAATCTCGAGACAACTCTTGCCCGTCGTTGCAATGCAGCGGCGGGCTTTTTTATTCACGACACTTTCGTCGCCTCAACTGGTCATCACCCAAACCCTTGTCGTCGAGAATGTGCCGCAGCCATCCAGCGTAACACTTCAGCCAAATGCAATGTGTTCGTGGGCGAGCGGCATTTGAAAGCAGATGGATTTAAACGAACCGCGCACGTAAGTAAGCGGTCGCTGAAAACCCCCGTGAAGATTTCAGGGTGCGGAACCATTCTGGCCCGTCCGGCAAGACATTTTGTCGCCACACTAGCAGAAGGCACTTTACACAAATTTAGAATGAGCTTGTCCTGCCGGACGATTAAGAAACACGGCGAGTACGGCACGTCTTCGAGTCTCAAATTGCGTTCGATAACTCTCAGGGGACATCGAGCAATTCGTGCGTTTTTGCCAAACGGCTGAAGTCTTACCAAGTTTGCTCAGTGTTACTACCCGAATACAACCAGCTTCGCGTTTTGTCCTGACGTGAACGTCGCGACGATGCGGGCGCGATTGTCGGCGAGGCGCTGCACGTCGACGCCGTCGGTGTGCCAGACGCTTTGCGAGACGGCGTGATCGGTCACGTAGGTGTGCGTGCCGGGCGAGGTCGCGAAGACACACACCACGCCTCGGCCGTTCGCGGGGTTGATCTTTTCGTGTACTTCGCCCTCGCCCCCGACGATGCCCTGACGGCGCGGCGGGGCGTGCGCGACGTCGTCACGGACGCGCTGGTACTGCGCCAGAAGCTCGGCGAAGCGCGACACGCCGGCATCGGAGACGGCGGGCAGGTCGCCCCAGATTCCGTTCTGCCCCAGCACCAGCGACGCGACGGCGTTGTCCTGATTGTCGATCGGGTCGTCGGGCAGAAAATGTGTGAGCAAGAGCGTCGAGGGAATCCACTTGTCGTACGCGAGCGCGGCCCGCATGAACCACGTGCGCGCGGGGCCGGGGTGAAAAAGAAGGTTGGCGTTGCCGTCGGCGATGCGGGCTTTGGGCAGGTTGTAATCCCAGTAGTACGGGCCGTTGTTGATGAGGAAGAATTTGCCTGTTTCCAAAAACGCCAGGCCCAGACAGCGGTGGGTTTCGGTCATGTCGAAGTCGCAGATGGCGCCGGGCACGGCTCGCGCGACGCGTGCGGCGACGCGTGACATGTAGAGCGGGAGGAGGAAGGAGAATCGCTCTGCGCGTTCCTGCTGAGAGATGGAGGCGTCGCCGTGATCGTGGTTGGGGTCGTCGCATCCGTACTGGCCGATGGCGTCCCATTTGAAATAGGTGACGCCGGTCTCGTGGTGCAGCCGAATCATTTCGTCGGCCCACGCGTCTGCGTATCGACTCACGATGCACATGCGGTAGGAAGCTTCGGTTTCCCAGACGGGGTGCGGGTCGCCTCGATGATTGTTCTTGCTCATGACGCACTCGGCGTGGCCGGTCAGGGCGCTGCTTGAGACGGCGGCGGCGTTGTCGAACCAGAGCCCCAGGCGCATGCCGTATTGTTCGAGGCGCTGTCGGATGGTGGCCAGCGCGTCGGGGAAGCGGTCGGTGTTGACGCGCCAGTCGCCGGTGCGTGAGTACCAGCCGGTGTCGATGACGAAGACGTTGATGCCCATCTTATGAGCGACGTCGATTTCCTTAAGCATCCGCTCCTGATTCATGTCGGCGAGATAGGGCCGTTTGTGCCAGTTGAAGATGCGTTCCTGGTGATTCCACGTGTTGTAAAACACCGCCGGCTGACGCGTGGCGGGGTGCTCGGCGAAGCGATGCAAAACGAAGTAGCGGTAGTGGTCGGCAAGGCTCTGCCTCGACCCGTCGACGGCGGCGAACTCGAACCAGATTGACTTAAACGGCGAGTCGGGCGCGATGACCTGACCACTTGTGTAATTGCCCTTGACCGCGCGCAGGTGCGCCGTGCGGCCCGGGGTGAGTTCGAACTGGAGGTACGCGTCGGGCCAGGTCGAGCCGTGCTCGTAGGCGAAGAGAATCTGGTGGCGATCGCCCTCGCGCTCACTCGCACTGGCGAGCAGGATCGGGCCCATCACGCTCGCGCTATGCTCGAAGTGACGATCGGCCACCGCTACTTCGTCGGGCAAAAACGTGTGGAGCAATTTGGAGAACGCGGACAGTCGCAGCTCGGCGACGTCGTTCATGCCCTGAAGCGAAATGCTGGCATAGGTGATGTTATCGCGGCCCGCGGATTTGGTGAGGCTTCGCGGTGCGTCGCTATGCATCTCGAAGCGGAATCGCAGTACCGGGCTGTCGGGCGCGACGCGGACGATGACATGGAGGGTCAATCCGCCGGTGGTGTCGGCGATGAAGGTGTGCTCGACGCAGCCGTTGGGCAACTCGCGCGGCGGGAGTGCGGGCTTCAGATCGGCGGTCGTCGGGCGAAAAAGTTTGCCGTCGATTTCGAAGACGGGCGCAGCGATGACGTGTCGACGCCCGGACGTGGTGACAACGTAGTCGAACAGCGCATCGCCTATTGAGCGGTGGATAGAAAAAAATGAAGTCGAGAGAAGGTCCGATTGCGGTTGTGAGACAGTGCTCATTTAATGTCGCCTAGCCTACAGCGTCGAATGACATTTCGTCTAGAACAACCCCTGCAAGAGGCTGCCGACGAGAAGACAAGAGGCGGTATAGTCGGCTTGGCATACCAACGGTGCGGGGTAACTTTTCCGAGCGCTTTCCCAGATGCGGCTGCCCACGTCGGGCGTGATTTACCGTTGGGAAATTACTGTTTGGATTTATCCCACACGATCGGGGACGTTGATTTAGACATTCTTTTCATGAAGCAAAGATGCCGACGAGAAACGTGTTTGACCGCTGCGGATCGCGAGAGATTCGACAAGCCTCGCTGACGAAAAGACCGCGCCTACCGCGACTGGTTCCACGGCATTTTCAACAGCACCATTGCCATGCCGCAGGTGTTGGTGATGCCCGAAAACGCGAGGCCCGCCCCGACGAAGCCGGGCAGGATCAGAAACCACGGGCTGATCAGCCATGCGAGCAGTGTGCCGACGAA
>JBBQKP010000025.1:0-25889 GCA_038326995.1 Tepidisphaerales bacterium | reverse complement strand
TATCTCCCGCTTCAGCGACAAACTTTCGGGCAGCACGGGCATCAGGCAGGTCGTGAACAGCCAGCGACTTGGTCTGGGCATCCTTTCATCAGGCGACGTCGGCGCTCGCGGTCGAGACACCGCCGACAACACGCCGCTTCGTGTGCTGGCGATCGACTTCATCGAAGCCGGCTCGGGTGCGGAAATAACGGATAACGGGCCCGTGCAGCCTAAGGCAATCGAAGTGACCGAAGGGCAGTATCACCTCTGGTCGGCCTCTCAGGCGGTCACAGTCAACACGATCGACGGCAGCGGCAATGTCATCGCTGGAAACGCCATCAAGGGCGACATCGACGACGTGTCCATCGCGACTGCGGGCGCACAAACCGGGCCGGGGATCGCCCGCAAATTCCTGACCAACATCACGAGTTCGGTCGCTTCGGCTCCCAACCCGACGACCACCGCAACGCCGCTCGACGGCGTGATTCGCGGCAACTTCATCCCGACCAACCTGATGAGGGTACAGAAGACGTTCGACGGCGATGTTCAGCAAAGCCGAACGCTCTCGACATCAGAGCAGGCCATCTACAACGCTGTCATCGCCAATCCCGCGCAAGGCCTTGGCGCGAACCTCAACTGGCTTCGCGCGGGCGACCACACCGGCGGCAGCTCACAGCGTTACCGTGTCTACGACGTCGCCAGCAACGTAGCGGCCGCCCTGGCGACGGGCGATCTCGATATCGCCATCAACCAGGCGACCGACACCACCGGCACCGATCTCGCGGGCGACTTCACCCAGAACGGCGTTCGCGACCTCGGCGACGTTCGTGCAATGGCCCGGGCCCGTGCGGACACCGCGGCCTACCTCGGCCTGCCTGCAAATGCGGCCATCACCGCCAGCTCGTTCTCCGCGACTGCTAATCTTGACTCCTCCGCGATCAGCAACGCTCAGCTCGCCGGTCTGCTGGTCCTGTCCGATCTCAACGGCGACGGCAACGTCGTCGTTCGCGACGCCCTAGGTGCAGACATCTCGCTCAACCGGGACCTTAGCAACGCGGCAGCCTTCAACGCCGCACTGGGCGTCAACGGCGGCGGCAATCAACGCGACCGCGTTGAGGCCATCAGCAAAAAGGACATCGAGTTCTTCCTCTTCGGTGCGGCCGTCGATACCGACAGCGCATCAAGCACATTCGACGGCACTCAGACGCTCGCGTCGATCTACAGCAATCCGCTATTGCTTAAGGGTCGCACTGCCGGAAACACCGCGCAGAACCAACGCGAACTTGGCGTCCGCTACGGCCAGCTCCGTAAGAACGAAGCCGTCATCGTCTACAACGACGAAATCGCAAACATCGGCGCCGCCACAACCGAGCAGGTCGAGCGTTTCGACGTAAACGGAGACGGCGTGGTCAATCGACTCGACGCTCAGGCCCTTGACCGCAACGTCGGTCGAAACTTCACCAACATCGCAGATGTGCTCGCGACCTCGGACGATCTGATCCGTGCGGAACTAAATGACAACAACGTCATCACGCACATCGACACCAACCCGGCGTCGACCGTGATCACTGCCGGCCTGACGTCCGCACAGATTCGTACGCAGCTGGGTAATGACAGCGACATGAAGCAGATCGTCGATCGTCTGGTCTCCACCGGAAGCCTCAACTCCGCAGACGTCAACCTCTCGGGCAGCACCATCAACAGTGCTGACTTGAACATCGTGGTCGGTAACTTCGGTGTGCCCAATCGTAAGTGGACCCAGGGCGATGTCCGCGGCTTCAACGGCACGGTCAACAGTGCCGACCTCAACGCCGTCGTGGGTGCATTCAGTTCTGTGAGTCCGATCTTGGGCGGCGGGGGTGCTGGCACTCCCGGCGACAATATTGCTGATCTGCAATACAACCCCTCGACCGGCGAAGTAGTGATTGTTCCGGACAATCAAATCATCAGCTTCGTTCTGGAGAACGACTTGGGCGGCATCGACTTCATCAATACGGCCTCGATTTTGTTCCCCAGCAGCTCGATCCTGGTCGATCGCGATCCGCTCATCATCGGTTGGACTGATCTCAGTGGTTTCGCGGCGACACTGCCTTTCTCTCTTGGGAACATTCTTCCCAATAGCCTGACCTTGCAGCAGCTGAACGCGCTGTTCACTACGGCTAACGTCTCTCGTAACCTCGGTGACGTCAACAGGTTCAATATCGAAGTCATTCCTGAGCCGACGGTTCTTGGCGTGATGATCGCAGGCGCTGCTTTGGCAATCCGTCGACGCCGAAGGTGATTTCAGCCCGGAATCGACCTTTCCCGGTGTTCTTAACAACATCAAAATTTCACAGGAAGCATTAGAAATGATTCATCGCAACACATTCCCAATCAGTGCAGTAGCCTCCCTTTTCCTCGCCGGTTCGGCATTCGCAGGAATACCCGGCGACAACATCGCAGACCTTGTTTACAACCCCCTGACCGGCCAGGTGGTCATCGTCCCCGACCCTCAGATCATCAGCTTCGTTCTGGAGAACGATTCGGGCGGCATCGACTTCATCAATACGGCCTCGATCGTGTTCCCCAGCAGCTCGATCCTGGTTGATCGTGATCCGTTGATCGTCGGCTGGACCGACCTGAGCGGCTTTGCAGCAACCGTGCCGTTCTCTCTCGGGAATCTGCTGCCCGCGAATCTGCCGTTGACGCAGGTTAGCTCGCTGCTCACGAACGCAAACTTCTCGCGTAGCCTCGGCAACGTCGCGAGGTTTAACATCGAGCTTGTTCCCGAACCGACGGTGCTAGGCATCATGGCTGCGGGTTCGGTGCTCGCGCTTCGTCGCCGCAAGAGCAACTGATCTCACTATAAACTCCAATGCAACGCGCCCACGGACTCACCTCCGTGGGCGTTTGCGTTGTCGCGAAAGCAATTATGTTGGCGCTTCGTGTGTCAGTTGATTGATCGCCGCGGTCCGCCTAGCATCGCCTCTCTACACAGGAAGGTGATTTCGAGATGATGGACCTACACAGAATTGCTCAGATGCACGCATCACACAATCCGCCGAGTTTCGGCACTGGCGGTTTCGGCACTGGCGGTTTCGGAACTGGGGGACTGGGTACTGGCGGTTTCGGCAACAGGCCGTTCCCGCAGAACATGCCCGCCGCGGCGAACGGGCCGGGAATGAACCGATATCGCGAGATGACGCTGGAAGAAATGCTGCTGGAGAATCGCGTGTTGTTTCTCGTCGGCGAGATCAATCACGCGTCGGCCGCGCGAATCATCATGCAGCTTTTGTATCTGCAGAGCCTCAAGAAAACCGACGAAATTCACCTCTACGTCAACTCGCCCGGCGGCGTGGTTGATGACACACTCGCCATCTACGACATCATGAAGTTTCTGGCGTGCGATGTGGCGACGTACTGCCTGGGCCGCGCGATGAGCGGCGGGGCGGTCATTCTTGCGGCCGGGACGAAGGGCAAGCGTTTCATTTTGCCCAACGCCAAGGTCATGATCCACCAGCCCAGCGGTGGGGTGTACGGGCAGACGTCCGACATCGAAATCCAGGCCGAGGAAATTCTCAAGACCAAGAAAACGCTCAACGATCTGCTTGCGAAACTGACGGGCCAGACGTCCGAGCGGGTCGAAGAAGACAGCGAGCGCGACCGCTACTTCAGTGCGCAAGAAGCGGTGGCGTACGGAATCGTCGATGAAATCGTCGTTCCGGGCACGGAACGAACTTAGTACGCTTTTTGGAACGCGTTTGAAACGCTTTAGTAACAGGTCAAAGTAATAGCGCCGAAAAAGAATTTTCATTCATGGCAAACAACATGCTTATCCCCATCGTCATCGAGAAGACCGGCCGCGGCGAACGCGCATACGACATTTACTCGCGTCTGCTCAAGGACCGCATCATCATGCTGAGCGGCCCGGTCAATGACGACTCCGCGAACATCGTCATCGCACAGCTGTTGTTTCTTTCCAACGACGACCCGAAGGCGGACATTCAGCTGTACATCAATTCGCCGGGCGGAAGCGTCAGTGCGGGAATGGGCATCATGGACACGATGCGATTCCTGAGGTGCGACGTCGCGACGACGTGCATCGGCATGGCGGCGTCGATGGGCGCGTGCCTGCTCGCGGCGGGTACGAAAGGCAAACGATCCGTGCTTCGCAACAGCCAAGTCATGCTGCACCAGCCGCTGTTGGGCGGCGTTCTTGAAGGCACGGCGACCGACTTGTCGATCGAAGCCAAGCACATGATTCGCCTGCGTGATCGGCTGTACTGGCTGATGTCGGAGTTCACGGGCAAGCCGCAGGAAGTGATCCATAAAGACTTCGACCGAAACCGCTGGCTGTTTGCCGAGGACGCAGTCGAGTACGGCTGTGCCGATCGTCTGATGGAAAGCGCTCCCGCAGCCGCACGAAAGAACGAAACGGACGAGTAAGATAGCTGGGTTAGCTAGGTGTTGTTGGAAAGGAGTCGATTGAATATGGTCCGAACCGTCCTTTCCAATCTTAAGATTGCCGCAGCGTGTGCGATGCTCCCGATGATCCTTGCGGGTTGCGGCGGCAAGCCCAGCGCCGTCAACACTCAGCTTCGCAAGGATTTGCAGGTTCTGCAGACGAAGGTGGACGAGCTGCAGCGGCAACGCTCGGCCGACTTGCTCACCATCAAGTCGTTGAAAGAAGCCACCGGATCCGCAACGGAGAAGTTGTCGGAAGAGCGACTCGCGGAATTGTTCACGACGCACTCGATCGAAATCGGACGCGGCACGGCGGGAGATGATACCGACTCGTCTTCGCCTGGAGACGAAGGCTTCACAGTTCTTCTCATGCCAAAAGATCAGGATAACGACGTATTCAAGGCGGCGGGGAATACAACGATTCAGCTCTTCGATCTTTCGCGCACTGAAAAGCCGCTATTAGGAAAATGGGAAGTTTCCAGGCAAGAGCTCGGAAAAACCTGGGTCTCGGGATTCACGCTTCAAGGGTATTTGGTGAAGTTTAAGTGGCAGGAAAAGCCAAAATCCAGCCGACTGATGGTGCGGGTCACGTTTGCGGATCAACTCACGGGCCGGGTTCTTGAAACGCAACACGAGATGGTGATTCAGCCGTGATTTGGTAACGATCGTGTTTGTAGATCGCGTCATTCACAACTGACACTGCAGCCGAGTGCAATGAAAATAATTCAGGGTGGCACACAACGCGGAGCGCGGATTCAATTTTGGGTGACTTCGCATCATTTGATCTGACCAGATTTTATATCCGTGTGCCACGTTTTGTGTTGTCGCAAAGCGTGCGGTCGGGCGTGCGGTCGGGCGTGCGGTTCGGCCGATGTGCCGGACACGCTCTGGATTATTAGAATGTGGCACCCGGTGTGAAATCCGAGCACGGCGTTGAGTGCCACCCGAATTTTGAAAGATACGACTTTTGCCTAATGCAAGAATCAGCGGCACTTAATTACTACACTAGGTGAAGCAACAACCCGGACGTTCACGAAGGAAGAATCTGTCCATGAATCTGTCGATACATAGGGCGAAAAGTCAGGGAAGCCGGCAATCGACGCCGCACGTAATCGTCATCGGCGGCGGCGTGGGCGGACTCGCAGCGGCGGTGCGGCTTGCGGCGAAAAATGTCCGCGTCACGCTCCTCGAAAAACAACCCACGCTCGGCGGAAAACTAAACCAGTGGATCGTGCCTCACCCGACGCGGACAGATGACCGCCCGTTTCGATTCGACACCGGCCCGTCACTCATCACGCTTCCGTTTGTGTTCAAGGACCTTTTCGAAGCGGCAGGCAGGGACGTCCGTGACTATCTGCCGATCGTCAAGCTCGACCCGATCTCGCGCTTCCAGTGGGCGGACGGTCAGTCGCTCGAGTTTCATTCTGATCCGGTAAAGACCGAAGCGGCGATTGCGAAGTTCTCGCCGGGCGATGTTGCGGGATGGCGAAAATTCTTCGCCTACGGGAAGAACGTGTGGGACCTCGCGGGCGAGACGTTTCTTGCGAACTCGCCCGAGCAGATGATACGCGGCGACGGCGGTGCTGGCAGTGGGGGGTTTGATCCGCTCGCCGGACTGCGGATGCTGAGTGTGCCGCTGCGGATCGGCATGTTTCGCAAGTTCGCGCCGCTCGTTGATCGGCACATCAAATCGCCAAGGCTTCGCGAGGTGCTGTATCAGTACGCGACGTATTCGGGCGCCTCGCCGTTCCTGTGCCCGGCCACGCTGGCGGTCATTCCGTATTGCGAAATGCACTTTTGCGGCTGGTACATTCCGGGCGGGCTCTACACGCTGGCGTCGGCCCTGGAGCGTGTCGCGCGGGAGCTTGGCGTGGAGATTCGTACTGGCGTAAGTGTCTCACGGATCGTCGTCGAGAACGGCCGGGCCACTGGTGTGGAAGTCGATGGCAAGATGGAGTTTGCCGACGCGGTGGTGTGCAACGCGGATGCGGTCTGGGCGATGCGGAATCTGATCGATGCCAAAGATCGGCCGCATAAAACAGACGCGAAGCTCGACGCGATCGACCCGGGCGGCAGCGGACTGATTTTGTGCCTAGGCGTCGAGGGCACCTATCCGCAGCTCGCGCACCACACCAAGTTCATGCCGGCCGACTATGCGAGCGATCTGCGGGCGATGTTCGAAACGCGGCAAGTTCCTGAGGACCCGTGCATCTACGTCTGTGCCAGCACGCGTACGGATTCGACGCAAGCACCGAGCGGTTGCGAGAATTTGTTCGTACTCGCCAGTGCCCCGCCGCTCATGAAGGGGACGGCAAAGGGACTTATGTTGGATTGGGAAGTGGAAGGCCCGAAATATGAGAAGCGCTTGATCGAGACATTGGAGACGAAATGGGGCTTGACGGATTTGTCGAAGCGGATTGTGGTGAGAAGGCACTGGACGCCCGGGGATTTGGCGAGGGATTACAACGCGAATGCCGGGGCGATTTACGGCATCAGCAGCAACGGAATCAAGAACGCGTTTCTCCGGCCCGCGAACAAAGAGAAGCGGATAGCAGGATTATTTTTCGCGGGTGGAAGCACGCACCCCGGCGGCGGCCTGCCGTTGGTGGCGCTGTCGGGCAAGATCGCGGCCGGGTTGGCGCTGGAGTATGTGGCGAAGGAAGTCGATTGAGCCGGTCAAAGGTTTGATTTTACGTTTTCGCGGGTGGCGGCGGAGTTAAATGAGCCGCGAATGCAGTAAGCGGGTTCGATTTAGTTCTTCTCAGAAACTCAGTCAAACACGCAAACGAGTAACACTTCAGCCGTCTGCAGTAAATCCGCAGTTGTCGGGTGCCACGGCTACGTACTCGTAGCTGTGTGCTAGTGGAGCAACCCGACACACCGCTTTGAATACAAAGCCGTGGCACCCTGAAACTCAGTTCAATTCAATTCACTGCATTCGGCTGAAATGTTACGAAAACGACATGAGAGCTTCGCTTTGCCCAATTTCTGCAGTTGAAAGTTCGTTAGTTCGTGCGCGGCGGACTAGACAGATACAGAGCAGGCCCGAGTGTTTTGCTGACCGGGCTTGAGGATTGGAGCAATACGAGTTGAAAACGACACCGCCCGCGAGAACGGGGTTCTCGCGGGCGATGGGATTAGGTAAAGGAGTGGAACGAAATTCAGGCGCGGCGGCGACGGAGCACGAACGCGGCGGCTGCGCCCAGGACGGCCAGGGTGGTGGGTTCGGGAATTCCCGCGCCCGCGACAATGGCGGTGTCAGGAGTGGATTCGAAGCCGTAGCCGAGCAGGGTTCCGGTGGCGACGCCGGATATACCCTGAGTCAGATTCAGCTGAACCCAGCCGTAGTGAATGTTGAGGCCAGCTTCGTTGAGGAACCGCACACCGTAGATGTTTGTTCCGGCTACAGCGGCAGTCGTCACGTTCGCGGCGATTGAGAAGGTCGACGCCGGGCCGACGAGTTCGCCGGAGTTTAGCAATGCCCCAATCGAACCGGAGGATACTGCGACGCCGCCGTCCGCGAGGGCGCCGTTGCTGTTCGCGAAGAGGCGCCATCCCGCTGGTGCCGAGGCTGAAACCCACATGTTGATGTCCAACGATGAGACTATGGGGAAGGTCGTTAGGCCGTCGACCACCGTGCCGTCGACAAGATTAAGGTAAGTACCGTCGATGTTGTTAAGCAACGGAATGTTCAGCGGGCCGCTGTAGACGGGTGCTGCGTAAGAGGTTGCGGCGAGGCTGAGGCTGACGATGGTGGCTGACAAGAGTGAACGCTTCATGATAATCTCTCCCGGAGAGTAAAAAGTTTTGTCCGATCGAACTCTGTAGATAGAGCCGCGATATCGAACGTGAAGAAGATGTGAGCAAAGGTGCTCGGAAACAGATGTGGTTGCGGATGGAAGATGGGGATGAATTTTCATCCGACATTTTCCGCCGAAGTCCGATTAGGAGTCATTTCAATTGAAGCTCCAGCGGGTTCCCAGGCTGGAAGGATCGTTTTGTTTCTCCGAACCGGACAGGCGGATACTATCGGACTCTTACGGTTAGTCCACACTGATTTCCGATAAATAGTTCGAATTTTTCGTATTTTCTAATGATTTTTCGGCATGATTCTTGTCGGAATACTCCGAAAAATCCCGCGGCGTTGATTTGGGTAAATTAAATCGAATTTGTGGTGTGAGGCGTTGACAGGCCATCATGAGATAACATTAGAGCCACCCCGAAACGGCAGTAAGGCTGCAGGAAAATCGGGCGTTGCCGCTTGGTCTGGGGCGACGGGACTTATGGGCGGTCAAGATGGGCGGTTTAATTTGCTGTAGCGGGATATGCGGCGTGTCGAGAAGAAATGGACACGGATTGATATATCTCTGCCCGCCGCGAACGGCTGGCGGGATCCGTGTCCATCTCTGGAGACCCTGCACATGTTTTTTCTTCGCAACCGCTTCGCCCGTCTTTCATCCGCAACTGCTCAATCGAATCAAGTCTCGCGTCGCGAGAAGAAGAGGGCGGTTCTGCGTCGAGCATGGAGCGGCATTGTGGAGAATCTTGAGCAGCGCCGGATGTTGGTCGCTCCCGCTCTGGATGTGACGGGCACGTTGAACCTGAATGAAGGCTCGAGCACCACCCTCGCCGCCGCCGCGACCGCCACCCCGGGTTCCACGATCTCCCGCATCGAGTGGGACAACAACTACAACGGCACCACCTTCCGCCCGGCGGCGACGGGTCGCAGCTTCCGTTTCAACGCAACAAACAACGGCACACGCGTCGTGGCCGCCCGTGCGATCGACAGCCTGAGCCGCGTCTCCACAGTCGTGACGCGAACGCTCACTATCGCCGACGTCGCGCCGACGATTTCGATCACCAGCGGCAACACCTCGGGCGAGGGACAGGCGTATACACTCAACTGGCGCTACACCGACCCGGGCAACGGCGGGAACGATCTTGTGACCAGTTGGTCGGTCAACTGGGGCGACGGAAACACCGACACGTTCAACTCGGCCGTCCCTAAGAGCACGCTGCGCTCGGCCGAGCATGCCTACAGCACACAGGGCAGCTACACGGTCACACTGACTGCGGTCCAGCAGAACGGCTCGCACAATCTCACTCGCGTCCTGGCCGTGGCGCAGGTGAACCCGATCGTCACTGTCTCGACCACCGACATAAGCATTGATGAAGGCGAAAGCGCTGCCATCAGCTTCGCGACCACCAACCGTGAGACCTCGATCGCGGGCTGGTCGATCGACTGGGGTGACGGCGAGTCTGAGTTTGCAGAGGTCGGCACGGAAGAACTCACACATATTTTCAATGAGCCGGGCGTTTATGAAGTAAAAGTGAAGGCAGTCGAAATTGACGAAGACAACCTCGATCCCGCCAGCACGGTGGGCGTGAGTTCGGTCATCATCACCGTCGCCAATGCCGCGCCGGAAGCGACCATCAGCAGCGACCCGACCAACACCAGCGCGGGCGACACCGTCAACTTTACGTCCAACGCGTCCGACGTGGGCGGCTTGAACGAAGGTTCGTTTACCTACGCCTGGAGCGTCGAACGAGCGGGTGCGAATTACGACCTGAACGGTGCTGCGACCGACCTTGCCAACTTTAGCTTCGTTCCGCGTACGCCTGGCACGTACCGAGCCACGCTGGTCGTGACGGACCCGCAGAGCGGATTTGTGACCAGGCAGTCGGGCAATTTCAGTGTCGCCAACGTCGCCCCGACGGCCGTCATCACCGCTCCAGGGGGCGGCACGGAAGGGCAGGCGATCAATGCGAGCGTCGCGGTAACAGACCCTGGGACCAACACGCACAGCTACACGTGGTCGGTGACGCGTAACAATCAGCCCTACACGCTGTCGAGCGATGTCGAAGTTGATAATGCGACATTCGACTTCACGCCGCAGGAACCGGGCGATTACAAAATCGCGGTCGTGGTTGATGACAACTGGGAAGGGTCGGACAGTGATCAGACCGGCGACATTGTCGTCGCCAACGTTAATCCGACGGGCAGCGTCTCGATCGATCCGACACTGAATGTGAGTGAAGGCGACGTTGTTGTCGCGACTGTGGACGCGGATGATGCGGGCTCGACAGCAGAGTTGACTTATAACTGGCGTCTGTACAAAGATACTGTCGAAGTGCAGTTGCCCGGTGACATCTCTCGCACCGGATCAAACTTCACATTTGTGCCAAACGACAACGGGAGTTTTGTGGCGCGGGTGGAGATCAGTGACGGCCAGACCACGGTCGATGTCGATAGCACCGCGCTGGTCGTGGCAAACGCAGCTCCGACCGTCACCCCCACACGCACGGTACAGACGGTTCTCGAAGGCCAAACCGTCAACCTGACTTCGGGCTACTTTGACGCCGGCTCGCTCGACACTGCTGGCACTACGACGTTCGCGTGGACGCTGAAACAGGACGGCAGTCAGATCGATGTCTCGGGCCTGACGACGGACCAAAACACGTTTAGCTTCGTTGCCGCAGACAACGGCGAATACGAAGTCACCGTCACCGCGACCGACAAAGACGGCGGCGTTTCGACAGCCTCATCGACGACGTTCAACGTGGGCAACGTCGCGCCGACCTTGCCTTCGATTTCGGGCATTATTGATCCTTTCAACGAAGGCGAGACGCTTGCGCTGACCTTCGGCAACTCGACCGACGTCGCTGCCGACACCGTTCAATATCAATATCGCATTTTGTATAACGGCGGGACGCTTACGCCCTGGACCACGGGCAGTTCTGTCAACTTCTTCGTTCCCGACGATGGCGCTTATCTGTTCCAGGTTTTCGCCTTCGATGAAGACGGCGGCGAGAGTGATGTTGAATCAGTCAACGGCGACGGGCTGAACCTTAACCCGGCTGTGACGGCTTCGACCACCACTGCTGTCGCGAATGAAGGCGATTCGCTTTCGTTCACTTCCAGCGCTATTGATGTGGCAGCCGACACGCTGACGTACTTGTGGTCGGTCACCCGCGATAACGTCGCGTTCACTCTTCCACAGGGAACCGTCACGAACAACACGACGCTGAGCTTCATCGCGCCGGACGAAGGCACGTACGAAGCGACATTGTCCGTGACAGACGGGGACGGGGGAATTGACGACGACAACGCCGACTCCACTGTCAGCAACGTCGTGCCGACTGGAACAGTCGAGAACGAGCCGATATCGGCGATCAACGAAGGCACGGTCGTGGTGCTGACTTCCGCGATTACAGATCCGGGCTCCGCCGACGTGCTGAGCTACTCGTGGACGCTCTTAAAAGACAATAACCCTGTTACCTTGCCGCCGGGCATGGTCACGACGGGAAGCTCGTTCAGCTTCACTCCCACGGACAACGGCACGTGGGATGCGATCCTCACCGTCAATGACGGCGACTCCTTGGACCAGACGTTTACCAGCGCCGAAATCATCGTCAACAACGTGGCCCCGACGACCACTATCACGCAGATCGGCGAAGTGCTCGCAGAAGGCACCGCGATCACCGTCCGCGCGAACCCCAGCGATGTCGGCGCGGACGATACTGTGTTCACTTACGCCTGGACGCTGACCAAAGACGGCACCGCCGTTGATGTGAGTGCCCTGACCACCAACGCCCGTAACTTCACGTTCACCCCCGACGACAACGGCACGTATTCGGCTGAGGTCGTGGTGAGCGACAAAGACGCTGGTTTTGTAACGCTGCCGATCGTTCTGAACGTCAGCAACGTGAACCCTGTCGCGACGATCGTCGGTGCACCTTTGACGCGCGACGAAAACCAGACCGTCAGCCTGAGCGCAACGTCCACGGACGCGGGCGCGGCCGACACCGTGTCGTACCAGTGGCGCGTGTACCGCGACGGCAGTAGCAATGCGTACAACCTTCAGGGCGCGAGCGCCAATCTGGCGAGCTTCACGTTTACGCCGCGCGAGCCGGGGAGTTACCGCGTCGAAGTCACCGCCACCGACGACGACAACGGCACGAACGTCCAAGACAGCGTGGTCGAGGTGCGTAATCTCAATCCCACCGTCAACATCACGGGCACGCCGCTCACTGCCATCAATGAAGGTGCTTCTGTCACGCTTACCGCTACCGGAAACGACCCGGGCGGCGACGCGAACCTCACCTACCGGTGGAGCGTCACGCGCAACGGACAGCCGTATAGTCTTGGCGGAAATTCCACTGCCAGCACGAGTGCCCTGACGTTCGCGCCCAATGACAATGGAACGTATCGCGCCCGCGCTGAAGCAACCGACGAACAAGACGGCATCGGTGCCGTGCTCTCGGCGAACTTCATCGTAAACAACGTCGCACCGACGGTGGCGATCACTGGCGCGCCGGTCAACTCGATCAACGAAGGCACTGTCGTGGTGCTGACCGCCAATGTGACCGATGCGGGCTCTGCCGACACGCACACGTACAACTGGACACTCAGGCGTAACGGGCAGGTCGTCGCATTGCCGCTAGGTGCGAATGTCGGTTCTGCGCTTCAATTCGTCGCTAACAACGAAGGCACATGGTCGGCAAGTGTTGTTGTGACCGACAAGGACAGCGCGACGGGCAACGCCACCAGCGCGAACGTGGCCGTCGCGAACGTGGCGCCCACGGGCCAGCTCACCGCGTCAGTCAACAACGTGAACGCGGAAGGCCAACTGCTCTCGTTCACCGGCACGGCGACTGATCCCGGCTCAGACGACACCATCACGTACGGATGGCAAGTGTTTGATGTCAACGCCGGCTTCTTTGCACAGCCCATCGCGACCGGCAGCGGAGCGAACTTCAGCTTCACCCCGGCCGACGATGGCACGTATCGCGTCGAGCTGCTACCTCAGGACGACCTAGGATGGTTCTCGGTATTGTCACAGACGGTCACGGTGACGAACGTCGCGCCCGTGCCGAGCATCGTGGCTTCAAATAATGCAGTCGAAGGCGTCGCCTTCAGCGCGGCCGGAAGCTTTACCGATGTCGCCGCCGATGCGACGGGAGCGACCTACGCCTGGACGGTTCGCCTCGGCGGTGTCGGGGCAGTTCTGGAGAGCGGATCAGCCGCAAACTTCAGCTTCACCCCGCCCGACGACGGCTCATATACGGTTCAGCTTCAAGTCACCGACGACGGCAACGCCACGGGCACAACCACCAGCGTTGTATCCGTCGCCAACGTCGCACCGACTTCGACGGGCGTTGACTTGGACGACACCACGCTCAACCAGGGCAATACCGTCACGTTTACTGTGAATGTGGATGACGTCGAGGCGGACCTGGGCGGCTTGGAATACGCGTGGCAGCTCTTGCTCAACGGCTCGCCGCTCGTTGGGGTCACGGGAACCCAGCCCGTCTTCCAAGTGACGCCGAGCTTGCCAGGCAATTATTCCGCACGCGTTATCGTCAGCGACGGTGACGGCGGGGAAACCGTACGCACCCGCGACATTCAAGTCGCCAATATCGCACCAAACGACGTGGCCGTCGTCGGCGACCTCTCCGCCATCAACGAAGGCCAGATCGTCAGCGTCACCGGCCAGGCGACCGACCCCGCGGGCCCGACGGACATCGGATACATCTGGACCGTACGTCTGGGCGACACGGTTGTCGCCACCCAAAACGGTATTGCCTTGAACTTCACGCCGGATCAACCGGGTTCGTACTCGATTCAGCTGACCGCTCGTGACAGCGGCGACCTCGCGACCTCTGAGTTCCGTTCGCTTACGGTTAACAACCTCGCTCCCGTCGTCACCGATGCTTCGACGGTTGGTGTGACGGTGCGTCCCGGCGAGAGCAATATCTTCGCGTTCCAGTGGGCGGATGTGGGGTCTGCTTCAACGATCACGTCGCGCTACAGTCTCAACGGCGCGAGCGACGTCGTCTTGCCCGTGGGCACCGCGACTGGCAGTTTCAATCTGCCGCTGACTTTCGCCTCGGCAGGTTCACAGACGATCGTGTTCAGTGCGTCCGACGGCACGGCGTCTGCAAGCGTGACCCGAACGGTGGCCGTCTCCAACGCCTTCAGCGGCAACACTTCGGGCGATGTCTTTGACGCAGCGATCGTCATCACCGGAACCTCCGGCAACGATGTGATCAACGTCACCAGGACCAGAAACAATCGGATTCGCGTCTTCACCAACGGCGTCGCGTCACCAGACTTCGCCATCGACCGACCCATCTCCGTATTCGCCCTGGGCGGGGATGACCGCGTCACCATCAACAACAACCTCAGCAACGACGTCTTCATCAGCGGCGGTGACGGAAACGACTCCATTCTCACCAGCACCGGCAACGACTTCGTCGTCGGCAACGGCGGCGCGGACACGATCGTTACGGGCGAAGGTCGCGACATCGTGTTCGGCTCGGGCGGAATCGACCGCATCGACGCCGGGGCGGGCGAGGATCTGGTCGTCGGCTCAGAAGTCATATCGAGCCAGAACTATACGACCATCCGCAACGAGTGGACCAGCGGAAACACCTTCGCCAATCGTGTCGCAAGGCTTCGTCAGGTCGGGCTGTTCAGCAATGCGGTGATCAATGACACCACTGTCAGCGTTGATGGCGCACGTGACATCATCACAAGCGGCACCGACGCAGACTGGATCGTCTCTCGCGGCTCGCCGACGGATTCGATCATCGGGTCAACATCCGCCGACAATGTGCTGGCCCTGTAAGTTCCTGGACCACACAAATTCGAAATCAAAACGCCCGCCCGGGTTTCTCGGGCGGGCGTTTTCGGCTAGCGTACAGAATCAACACTGTGGAAACTTCGGACGATAGACCGATAAGTGATTGAGTCGCGAGCACGGATGCCCGCGTCCTTGTCTGAAATCGTTGAAACGGAGTAGGCCGCACTTTGCCTGATCTTCTGGACCAATCTGAAGTCGATGCCCTCCTTGCCGCGGTCGAGGGGACAGGCGGTGGTTCGGGAAGTGGTAACGACGCGGGCATGTCCTCGAACCGGGGCATCAACCGCGTCTTCGGTAAGTCGGACGTCTCGCCGTCCGACGTGCTGCTTTACGATTTCAAACGGCCCGAGCGCGTCAGCAAAGACCAGATGCGCGCCTTGTCCGCATTGCACGAAGGCTTCAGCCGAAATTTCGGGGCATCGCTCTCGGGATATCTTCGCACGATCGTTGAAGTATCCGTCGCCCATTTGGAGCAACTGACTTACAGTGAATTCATTCACTCACTGCCGAACCCGACGTGTTTCAATTTGCTAAAGGCCGATCAGTTGGAAGGGCAGGTGTGTCTTGAAATCAGCCCGCTGATCATTTATCCGATCATCGACCGACTGCTGGGCGGAAGCAGTGCGCAGCTGTTCATTCCGCAACGGCCTTTGACGCAGATCGAACAGCGATTGGTGGAGAAGATCACCGAGCGCGCGACGGCGAATTTGAGCGAAGCGTGGAGCAATCTCTCGCCGCTGACGTTTAGCGTGAGCGATTTTGAGAGCAACCCGCAGCTCGTGCAGATCGTCCCGCCGAACGAGACGGTGGTGCTGGTCGGGTTTGAGTTGAAGATGGGCAACCGGGCGGGGACGATGAGCCTTTGCATTCCGTACAACACGATCGAGCCGATCATGGCACAACTGAGTCAGCAGAGCTGGTTCAGCTATCAGAAGAAAGGTGTTGACGATGATTCGCAGCAGAAGATCAAAAAGAACATCAACAGCGCGAAGCTGGAGATGACGGCCGTGCTGGCGCATACCACCATGAAAGTAAGCGACCTTATTGGAATGCAGATCGGCGATATCATTACGACCGAGAAGCCGACCGACACTGAAGTCACAGTTGAGGTCGAAGGTCGCACGAAGTTCAGGGGCCTTCTGGGCAAGTTCCGCGGCGGAAAAGCGGTTCGCATTACCGGATCCGCGAAACACATCGACTAAAGCAATCAATTTGCGCTCGATGGGGCGGTGGATATTCTCGACGCGGATGCGGCCCAATAAATAATCGCAGTATTGCGAATATTTTCCGTTCGGGGATCGTCCACTAGCTGTCGGGGTATCGTGCCCGCGAGCACGCCATATATGGTGGGTAAAATATTATTTTTCGATTGCTGATTGAAGAAACGGGTAATTGAAATCGCCTAAGTCGTTATTTGACAGTCTTTTCGGTACGTTTGTGACTATTCTATAATCAATTGTGAGCTTACCCTAAAATTGTCTAGAAAAGTTGAATGCGAACCGCTATACTCAACGCTTCAAACCTCGGAACGTTTTCGAGGAAGTTCATATTCACTATCTGACCGCATCACACTGGAACCGTGATGCATGGGTAGCGTATTTTCTACATGCAATTGCGGTAATGTATGCTGGGAATGAATGTAACGGGAAGTTGAGTCACCAAGCAGGCAAACATCACAAAGTCTGTTTTGGAGATGTAGTTGCAGTGGAGAGTATGTGCAGGATGTGGAGTCCGTCTACACGCGCTTTTTCCGGGCCGGGATGCCCGAATTTCCAAAATCTTTTCACTCATGGCCAATCGAACCAAACAGCGTCGCAACCAGGGACTGATGCTCTCGCTTTATCAGCGCGTGCCTCACCCCGAGTTTTTCAAGATTCTTGCGAGCGAGCAGGTTACTCGCCGCGCGTACGATGCGGACATCTGGCTCGTCGAGGGCGGGCACGTGGTGAGCTTCGCAGTCGGCCGAATCGCGCTGGCCGAGGCATGTGTTCATGCTTCGCAGCCCGTTCAGGAGCGGGGGTTGATTCAGTCGCTTTTGTGTCGCGGCGAGCGGTATCACGAGATGATCGCCGAGGAAACGATCAAGTACATGATTTCCACTCAGGAAGAGCAGTTGAATCAGGCGCTTTACACCGCCACCCGCGATGAAATCGCCGCCTACGCCGCCAAGCGTGAACTGATGACCGCCGAGACGCCCGCATCCGCCGAGTGCGGGTCCGCGTTGTCCGTGCTCGACGTTGAGCGCCGCAGCCACGAGCTTCTGGTTCAGTCGTTCCACCTGTACGACGATTCGCTGACCGTCATCAAGACGCAGGGGATCTTCGAAGTGATCAAGCGCAAGTAAAACTTATTGATGTTCAATCGAAAACGCCCGTCCATTTTTATGGGCGGGCGTTTTTATTGACGAACGGTCCAGACTTTGACGACTTTGCTTCTCAAGATTATTTGCCAAAAAAGGAGTCTGCAATTGCGACCAGCAAAACGAACAGAACGACGAAGAACAAACGTCTTCGCAGACTCGGCTGCATAGACTCCAAACGAAACGACTCCTGCCCGCGATCGATCGTTTTGCCGGGCGATTGAACCCGAACCAATTTCCCAATCGTTTCAAGCGAATCGACGTTTTCCGCCCCCTCATCTTGATCCTCATCGTCATCGTCCACGCGTTTGACGTCGAGCGCGCTCAATGCCTCGGCCCGCAATTTTTCGGGCACCATCAACACCACGCCGCGAAGGGGCAGAAGTGTTCCCGCGCGCAAATTGGAGACGTGCTCACCCTCAATGAAGGATGGGATTCCGAACGAGTCGAGCTTCGACCGCGCGATGTGTGCTTCGATAGAATCGCTAAAACTCTTGACAGCGACGAACGGCCCCCAGTCCTTGGCGTCGTCGGACGAGTCCTCATTCCACCTGCCATAGTCCGGCGGCTCTCGCATTAATTCATTTTCTCCGGCGATGAAAAATTTGCAATCAGGAAATTTCAGTGTTGTATGGATTCAAAAAGTATCAGACGACCGAGCCGTCGACTGACGTGCTGCGTCTGACCTTCACCACCGCCGGCACGCCGACCGCCAATGCGCCGGCTGGAACGTCGCAAAGGACGACCGCGTTGGCGCCGATGTTCGCGCCGTCGCCGATGGTGACCTTGCCCAGAATTTTCGCACCCGCACCGACATTGACGCTTTTGCCCAGCACGGGCGCTTCGGTGGGTTTGTCGAGCGAGCGGATGCCGAGCGTGACGCCTTGGCGCAGGATGCAGTCGTCGCCGATGACGGCATTGCCGTGGATGACGATGCCGTGCTGGTGTTCGAAGATCACGCGTTTGCCGATGACGGCGTTGTAGGGCAGTTCGATGCCGTAGGTATTGCGTGCGAAGCGAAAGAGCATGCGGTAGAGAATTGAAAGCGGCGCGCGAAAGATGAGCAGTCTGACGGTCATGCGCCAATTGCCGAAGCGATGAATCGCCAAGGCGCGAAAGCCGGGCTTGGTCCAGTCGCGGCCGTGGGCGCGATAGTCCTGGGCGATTTGTGCGAAGAGGGAAATGTTGTCCAATGGCGTCTGGCTCAAGTGGTTTTCCTTTCGCCGCCAACGCCTTCGCCCCCGGCACTTTTGAACAGCGCGGAATGCTTGACGGAGTCGAAGAGCATGTGGGCCGGGTCCGTGTCGGGCTTGCGCTGGATGATTCTTCGGACGCGCCAAGGTACGAAGCCGATGATGAACGCGAGGTCGGCGAGAATCGCATAACCCCGGCCGAAGTTTTTAACAAAGTATCGGCGGCGGCTCTGGAACCAGTAGGCCGGGCGTCTTTTGTTCGCCTTTGATTTGTCGGTGACGCCCGAGGCTTGACCGACGAGATGCACGACGCGCGATGCGGGAACGTATCTGCACGCGAAGCCCGCGCGTGCCGCGCGGAGGCAGAAATCGACCTCTTCGAAATACATGAAGTAGCCTTCGTCCAGCAGGCCGATCTTATCGAAAACACTTTTGCGAATGATCATCGAAGCCCCGGCGACCCAGTCGCAAGCAGCGACGGCGTCGCCTGGAATCAGCCCGACTTCATGACGCGAAAGCAGTTTGCTAATCGGCCCCAGGCGAAGTGCTGAGGAGAATTCGTTGACGGCGGTGTGGAATCGGAACGCGGACACCTGTGCGGGCGAGACCGGCGTCGAATCCGGATCTTCCAAGCGCGAGCCTGCGATGCCCACATCTGAATGTTCGCGCATGTAGCGGACGAGTTCGCGAATCGCACCGGGGCGAACGACGGTATCGGGGTTGAGCAGCAGAACGAATTCGGGCGGCTGCGCTGATGCGAGTGCTGTGCGGATCGGCGCGTTATTGCCGTAAGCGAAGCCGCCGTTGGATGGCAGGGGCAATAGCGAGCACCAGTGGCCGAAGCCTTGCTTGTCGATGGTTTTGCGGAGGTGTTGGAGGGAGTCGTCGGGGGAGTTGTTGTCTGCGACGACGACGTGAATCGGGCCGACGCTTGTGTCATTGATTTCGCTTTGCAGCGATTTCAAGCAATCGGCCGTCAGGCCGGGCGTTTTGTAGTTGACAATGACGACAAGAAGCATGTGAAGTAATTGGATTGCGACACAGCGCGGCTCGACGATTGAATTACCGACCGCTGCCGATGGATTCTTCCCGCGTGTTCCAGAAAAAGCCGATTAAGAGGAGCGAAATCATCGCCAGTTGCCAGGGCTCGTAAGGCAAGGCGAATCGTGCGGCGGCGATCGTGAGCGTGTACATCAGCAGGCCCGAGCCCACGAGCATGAACGGGATGAACATTCGCCACCTCGCACGCCAGGCAGCGTAGAGCGCGAGCGGGGTGAGCAAGAGCAAAAGCGAGCGTGCGGTGACGTAGGGCGCGTTGAGGGCCTTGGGGTTGTCCCATTCGATCCAGAGGGTTTTGAGCAGGCGAATGCCGCAGAGCTGCAAGGCGCGGCGGGGGTTTTCACTGACCCAGGTTTTGGCGAACTTGGCGAAGACTTTTTCGCGCTCGACCTCGGGCTTGTTCATCAGCTCGGCCCGCTGCTCTGCGGGCATGAGGTCGTACTGTCGCATGTTGTCGAAGCGCGGGTCGCGGCGCTGGTCGTCGGTCATCCCGGCCATCAGGCGCTTGCGCATTTCCTCGCTCATTTGCGGACGGTCCGTGCCCGACGCATTGGGGTTGTTCGACTTCCAGACGTTGACCCAGAACGTGCTCTTCACGGGCATGAGCGCCCCGTGAACCAGGTAATTGCGATACGCCCACGGGCCCAAAACGACCAGTGCGGTGACGAAGAGGACGATGGCGTTTCGAAGGCGGATGGGGAAGGGCAAGTCGCGCCAGAACAGGATGAACAGCCCGGAGAGCGCCATGAAGGGAAGCAGGACGGGTTCGGTCAGCGCGGCCGTGCACCCGATAATGCCGTAGAGCGTCCAGGGCCACAGATTTTGCGAGTCGACTGCCTTGTAGAACAGGATGATCATCGCCAGAACGGACATCACGATGAACGCGATCGCCTGCACGGTGGTGACGAGGTAAATCTGCGTCGGCCAGACGGCGACGAGTGCCGCGGCGAAGAGCCCGACGTTTTTCCCGCCGCCCAAGGTGCGAACGAGGAAGAAAGTCAGCGCGACGGAGATGGCACCGAAGACGGCGTTGATCAGCATGGCGGCCGTGTGGGCGCTGTCGGCGGTGATGGTCGCGGTGTCGGGGTTGTAGGCATAGCCCAGCGTCCGATAAAGCCCCGCTAGAAGCAGTGGATAAGGGGGCGACTGCACGGACGACGGCTGAAACACGCCCCAGTCGCTGAACGCGAAAGTACCCTTCTCCAAAAGGGCGTGGGCGATGGGCCCGTGCTCCATGTAGTTGGGATTGTTCCACGCCTTAAGCGCGAAGATGGCGCCGACGCGTAGGGCGAGCGCGAGAAGGACGATGATGAGCAAAATGCGCGTCGTGCGGTGCATGCCTCGGTCCTGTGTCGAATCGGAGTCGCGAATCATCGTACGGTCCATCTCCAGAAAGTATCGGCCCGATCGCGCGTAAGCGATAATCTCGGTTAGTGCTTTGTCGCCTCAAAATCTACGGGTTACTGTTGTCTCGTCAGTGCTTATCTCGTTGACTTGCCGACTTGTTTACTTGTCGACGCGGGCGCTCCTTCCCGTGTAGCCGCCAGCTTGCTGGCGCTTGTCGTGCAGGTCGAATCTACCTAAGCGTTGGCAGGCTGGCGGCTAAGCTTGGGAAATACGCTCGTCCAGCGTGATGGTCTCTTGAAGTGCAGCGCATTCTTTTCGTAGAGAACGATTGAATCGTGATCAATACCGAAAACCTTGACGACTTTAAGCTTATGGTGTGCCGGAGAAATCGCCCTACAAGCAACCCTCGATCCGCAATCGCGCTACTCCGCATATTTAGCCCAGATTAACCGGTGCAGGAGGTGGAGGAAACGAATTGTCGTATTCGAGCAATATAAATAAAGTGTAATTTCTGATAGTTTTTGAGGAACCGCTTCCCAAACCTCTTTTGTTACAATTGACACCACATGAGACTTGCAAAACTTTGTCGTCCTGATCACCAGTTTGTTCGTCAAATTGTTCGTCAAAGCCGCCCGAAAAACGCGTTGGAGTCGCTGGAGAATCGCCGGCTCTTCTCCTCATCGAGCGACGCCATCGCCAGAGTGACCGCGACGCCGACCTGCGGCTGCAGTTCGTGCCCGAGGTGCGGCGGAACGAATTCAGTCGCATTTGAAGATTTGCTGCAGACCGAGGTGCGGCGACTAACCATTCCTTCGTACACAACAAGGTTGAACACTTCAAGTTCGAACTTTGGCCGGTCGCTCGGAACGGTTTCGAGAGGCGCGGTATCGCGTGGCGTGAGCACGGCATTTTACCAGCCGCTTTCGAGTCTGCCCGCCGCTCAGGGCCGCACTCAGTCCGTGTTTCCCACGCAGGCGACGGCCTTTACCGCGGATTTGACTCAGTTGACGACGGCGCTCCGGGCGGCGCCTCTCGATCCGACTGCGATCCGTTATAACCAACAGACCAACATCTCGAGCGTGAAAGGCGTCAACACCGATATCACGGCCGCTCCGCTCACGTTCTCGCTTCCCACGCCCGGCGGTACGACAGAGCGGTTTAACATCTGGCGCTCACAAGTCATGGCACCGGAGCTTGAAGCGAAGTTCCCCTCGTTCAGCACCTACATCGGCCAGGGCATCGACGACCCGAGTGCCAACCTCGCGCTGTCCATCACATCGCTCGGCCTGCAGGCTTCGGTCTTCTCGGCAGGCGGATCGTGGTATATCGACCCGATCTACAACCTCTCGACCGATGGATATGTCGCCTACGAGCGCAAAGACGTTCAGCGAATCAGTGGTGGAGAGTTCAGGTGTACAATACACGGCGACAACTTGAACGACGTGGTATCCGCGTCCAGTTCAGTCGCGAACCCCGGCGTGCGTCCGAGCGAACTCTCGGGCGGCGGTGCTGTCACTATTGGATCGCAACTCAAAGTTTATGATCTGGCAGTCTCGACCACCGGCGAGTGGGGCACTGACCGCGGCGGAATCACTAACGCCAACGCCGCCGTCACACAGTCCGTCGTTCGGCTCAATCAAGTTTACGAGCGGGACCTCGGCATCCGCATGCAGCTCGTCGCCAACAACAACCTTTTGGTTTACGTCAATGCCGGAACCGATCCTTTCACCAGTCAGGGCAACGCCTCTGCCACGTTCAATCAGAATCAGACCAATGTCGATGCCATCATCGGCAATGCCAATTATGACATCGGGCACGTTTACGCAAGGGGCGTCGGCGGTGAGGCCGGCGCGATCGGGAACGTCGGCGTCGCCGGCCAGAAGGCTCAGGGCTATACCGCGGGAGTGGTAACAGGCGACCCCTTTGTCATCGACTACCTCGCCCATGAAATAGGCCATCAGTTCGGAGGACGACACAACTTTAGCTCGTCTGGCGGCGGCCCGCTTGACTCGGCGAATATCGCAGTCGAGCCCGGCAGTGGCACGACCATCCTGGGATACGCCAACTTGGGCACCGCCGCCGAGAACGTGCAAAACAGCTCCGACGCCATGTTCGGTTCCATCAGCATCGATCAGATCACAGCCTACGTCAGCAGCGGCGCGGGCCTGACCTCCGCGACAATCGTCGCCACAGGCAACACGGCGCCCGCCGTCAGCGTCGTCGGCGGTACCGCCTTCAACATTCCCGCTCGAACACCGTTCCGCCTGACCGCAAGTGCTTCAGATATCAATGGCGACACGCTCACCTACTCGTGGGAACAACGAAACGGTGCGGGCGGTATCTCGGGTTCCCCCAGCGCCACCAACACCACCGGACCGACATTCCGCGTCAACCTTCCATCAACCAATCCGCAGCGACTTTTTCCACGACTTTCCACCATCCTCACCGGCTCGACCGGTCCGTTCATCCCCGCAACCGCCAATCCCTCAGGCGAGCAACTGCCCTCCGTCACTCGCACTCTCAACTTCCGCGCCGTCGTGCGCGACAACCGTGCTGGCGGGGGCGGTATTCAGGACGTCAGTGCCACCGTCACCACCAACGCCAACACTACGCCCTTCCAGATCACCAACTTCAATACCGTAAGCAGCCTTGCGGCCGGTAGTTCCACTACTCTCTCCTGGGCCGTTTCAAACACCGCCGTCGCTCCAATCAACACCACGCTGGTCAACATCCTGCTCTCCACCAACGGCGGGGCGTCTTTCCCCATCACGCTGCTGGCCGCCACCGCCAATGACGGTTCACAAATCATCACTATTCCGTCGAACATTTCCGCGGTGTCCAACGCGCGCATCCTGATCGAGCCGGTCGGCAACATCTACTTCGACATCAACAACGCCAATATCGCCATCACCGCGCCAGTCAGTAGTGCGGTTCCGAGTATTCCCTCGGCCGACACGGCCACTGATACTGGTGTTTCGAACAGCGATCGCATCACTCAGTTCAACAATTCAACGCCCTCAAGCCGACTGTCTTTTACGGTTTCCAACACCGTCAGTGGCGCGCTCGTTGAGATCCTCGCTGACGGCGACGGCGGTGTCGTCGTCGTCGGTTCCGCCACCGCAACGGGCAGTTCGACGATCGTGCTGACCAACGGCTCGACGACGCTTGCCGACGGCGTTCGCAACTTCACCAGCCGCCAGACGGAATCAGGCCGAACCGCGTCAACGTCCCCGTCCAACGTCGCCGTCACCATCGACACCGTTCGCCCGACGTCCATCATTCAGTCCTTCAATCGCGATACAGGCCCGGCTCAGGTGCTGAGTGCGAGCTTCTCAGAATCCGTCGTCGACGTCGCGGGTTCAGGGCTCGATGTCGTCAACCTCGGGCCGGGCGTTTCTCCCGCGCCTTCGACGGTTTCAGGATCGGGCAACACTCGCACCTTCAACTTCGGCGGCACGCTCGATCGCGGCAACTATACCGCTGCCTTCAACAGCACCGGCACGGACGTCGCGGGCAATTCGATCCTCGCGTCGTCGACGATCAGCTTCCGGTTCTTCGCCGGCGACGCCGACAACTCGGGCGGCGTCGATTTCAACGACCTCGTCCTCTTGGCTCGCAACTTCAACCAGAGTGGCAAAGTCTTCAGCGACGGCGATTTCGACTACAGCGGAACCGTCGACTTCAACGATCTTGTCATCCTCGCCCGCAACTTCAACCAGTCACTGCCGGTGCTGAGCCCCCTCAGCGCTTTGCCTTTGTCAAGTGGTAGCGCTTTCGCAGCACGAAGCAAAACCGTCGGCCGCGACGTGCTGGCCTGATCGGGATTCTCTTCCGGCAGCAGCAGTTGAGACCAAACGTTTAGCCGGGGTGCTCGCTACGCGTTTCTTGTCCGTCATAATGCAGACCTGTTTCCAATCCCCGTAAGTTCCCACGCATGACTTTGGAGGGCGTCATTCCGTGACGCTTCTGCCAACGCTCAGGTATTCCCAGCGGCAGAAACTGCCGTTCGCCATTGAAAAAATTCTGGCCCGGCTGGCAAGCCATTTTTTCGTGTATGTAATTGGTGGACAATGTCCTGCCGGACGGGCCAGAGAAGAGTGCGGACATTCCTCGTCAACGTGACTCACAAAAAAATCGCCCGCAGACGGTTAGTCCACGGGCGATCGCGTCCTCCGCGACGCGTTACTCGTTTGAAAGTCGCACATGATTCGCCATGCGACAGTTCGTCACAGTCTGACGCGCCTGAGTGCGATCGTCAAGGCTAAAATTCCTGTCGTCATGAGTACGCCCGGCTCGGGCACGGCAATCACGCTGATTGTGCCGGTTGTGAGGAATGCGCTCGTGTTCCAAAGGAGGTTCGAATCGTCAAATTCCGGGAGATTGGAGAGTAAGTTGTCAAGATTGCCGCCGAACAGAATCGGCGAATTGAAATCCAGCAGGTCATACGACTGACCCTCAGAAAGATCGAAGGTGTCATCAAAGTTGAATGTCAGTAAAGCGCTCGAATCGAGCGTCAGAGTGCCATAGATGTCGATTTTGTCGGCCGTGCCATTCAAGTCGAAAACCAGTTCGCCGCCGGTGACGTTTAAGTTGCCGTTTACGACGATCGTCCCTACGTCGTCGGAAGTCGCTCCGTGTGGGTTCATTTTGTTCGAGAGGACAACATTTCCATTCAAAGTGCCATTGCCCAAAAGCCTGGTCGTTGCAACCTCGATCGTGGTGGCCGTAAGCTTCCCGCCTTGCAGCTCCACGTCGCCGCCTTCGAAGGACAGTGTGGATGCCGACGCCACCGTCGCACCTGTACCGACCCTGACTCCAAGAGAGTTCAACCGCAGCACGTCGGCGTTGATCGTCACGTTCGCC
>JBBQKP010000024.1:0-26230 GCA_038326995.1 Tepidisphaerales bacterium | reverse complement strand
TGATTGAATTTGAACTGGTGGATTTCGGCTATTTGATCTCGGCTATTTGATCTCTACTGTGTTTGGCTTTTGGGGCACGGGCGTGTTGATGCGTTCTTGCGTGGCGGTCGGATTCGTGATCGGCGGGACGACGGTGATTGCGAAAACTCCAGTCAACGGTCCGTCGACGACTCGCGTCGTGCCGATCACAACGCCCGTCGTGCTGACGCGAACGATCTGCCCGCTTCGCACCGCGAAGACTCCAAGATCCCGTCCTGCCAGGACGTCGGTCACGCGAATTTGCCCGGCCGATTCGACCAGATAAACCAGCGGCAACCCGCCTTGAACGACGGGCCGCAAGTCGGGCTGCAGCAGGATCGGAAGCGATCGGGTGACGATCGTGTTGGTCGTGGGAAAGCGGTCGGAGGGCAGCGTTTGAGGCGTCGACTGCTGTTTTGAGTCGCTCGTCTTCACGCAGCCGCTCTGTGTGCTGATGTACAGGCCAGCCCAAATCGATGCCGAGGCAGCGACAAAATGACTGAACGAGGTTTTTCTGTTTGAACGTGCCATCCGTGACTTTCCGTTTCCGATCGCGAACGTGCGACCGACTGACTGACTGATTGACCGGCTGACTGACCAGCTGGCTGATGTGCGGGACCCGTTTATCGATTCTGGAAATACAGCCGATAGGCCTTGCGGCGGTCGATTCCTTCGATCATTTTTTTCGAGTCGCGGGTGACGTGTCCCTTGCTCGGGTCCAGAATCACTTTCTGTGTACGGCTAACGTCGAAGCTCTTAACAATTCGCGATCCCTGAACATCAACGACGAAGATTTTTCCGTCTCGCGTTACGTCGTAGATCAGAGCACTGCCGGTGCCTTGGGCGACTTGCCGGGCACCTTCGGGCAGTCCTCGAATGTCAGAGGTTTGAGTGGGTCGATTGGGGCCTTGTTCTGGTCTCTCGTCTCTAAGTCTGTCGTCTCTGGGCCTCTCATCTCTGGGCCTCTCATCTGTCGGCCTGTCGCTTCCGCGATAGCGTTCGCGTTCGTACTGGCGCGGATCGTCGGGCAGGATGTAGATTCGGTGACGGCTGTCTTCGCGGATTCGGTTGCGAGATCTCGTATCGCCGTCGACCCAGATGCGGTCTGCTTCCGGGCCGACCTTCAGGACTTCGCCGCGCCGGACGAAGGTCGAGTCGATTACTTCACGCCGATCGAGGTCGTAGACCCAGATTTGGCCCGAAGCGGGGGAACGCCACTCGAAATCGCCGGGGCGGTAGTCGCGATCGACCTCTGCCTGCCGATCGATCTCCAGACGATTAACGGGACGATCACCAAGACGATCATTGGAAGAAGGCTCGTTTCGATAAGAGTCATCGCGGCGCGGAGGCGGATTGTTGCCCGTCGAACCCGAATCGTCTGAGACACATTGTGCGCCAGGCTGAGTGCAGAGAAGCAGACAGCAGACGGCAAATAGACTGAACTTTGCCGGCTTGTAACCCGTGGCGAGTTTGTATTTTGATGGTCTTGTGATCACTTGCGTTTTCCTCCTGACGCACGACTGAGTTCTGTCCGCCTAAGCGTGCTCACTGCACTTACTTAGGGCACTTGCTTAGGGCACTTGCTTAGGGCACTTGCTTAGGGCACGTAAACGATTCGATACCTGTGGTTCGGGTCGATGCCGACCATGACGCTGTCGACGGTCTTACCCTCGCGCGTTTCGCGAACGACCAGCGCCCGTTTTTCCTCGTCGATGACGAACAGGGCGGCATTTTTGGGCCCGGGAATCATTGGGGGTTCGAGCGAGAAGACGATCTCGCGAGAGTCGAGATCGCGAACGACGACGCCTCCCTTGCCCGGGTACATGAACGTCAGGGGCGGCCTACCTTCGGCGACGACGCGACCGCCCGAGTCGGCGGCGGTGTACCGCTGCTCACCAGGCTTGGTCCATTGTTGACAGCCCAGGTTTGACGCAGCGACCGATACGCCAACGAACACGCCAATGAACTCCCGAACGCGTAGTTTGGTCGAGCCAGCCATGAGTGCGTGACTGAGCAGTAGGAGCACGGAAATTCCCTTGGGCCTTGGCCGCATGCGTATCCTTTTGGATTTCGAACGACGATCTGACTATTGGGCATCCCGCAAGAGACACCCGGACTTATTACATCAGACTGAGAACGCACAGATAGATATGACAGATAGACATGACATGCAGATATGATACACGCAGACGACTATGTAGCGCGGTTAATCGACCTTGGGCAGGACCAACCCGGCCTGATCCTGATATTTGCCCTTTTTGTCTGCGTAGCTGACGGAGCAGACACGTTCCGCCTGAAAGAACAGCATTTGGGCGATGCCTTCGTTGGCGTAGATTTTGGCGGGCAGTGGGGTGGTGTTTGAGATTTCGATCGTGACCTTGCCGCGCCATTCGGGTTCGAGTGGAGTGACGTTGACGATGATTCCGCAGCGGGCGTAGGTGGATTTGCCGACGCAGATCGCCAGGCAATCTCGTGGGACGCTGATGTACTCGACGGTTTCAGCGAGTGCGAAACTGTTGGGCGGGATGATGACGTGATCGTTGCCGGTGTATTGGGTGTCGACGGTGACGAAGAGATCTTCGGTGAATCGCTTGGGGTCGACGATCGCCTGGCCGCCGGTGGGGGAGACGTTGGTGAAGATTTTGAACAGCGTACCGACGCGGACGTCGTAGCCGTAACTGGATACGCCGAAGCTGATTTTGCCCGGGCGTTTTGCGGTGTCTTCGAAGGGTTCGATGCCCACGAGTTCGCGGATTTGTGTGTCGCAGAGAATGGACATGGTCGTTGCGGTTTGCGTAGTTGCGTTATTCGAGAAGATCGATGTTCGAGCCGGCGTTTTTCGAGCGGGACGTTACGGAGGGCGGCTATGACATACACGACTTCGGCTGGGAAGGATATACCACTTGTAGGGGTAGTCAACCCTCTTCATATACCACATGTCGTGTCTGCTCGCCGTAAGCTATCGCCAGTTCTCGATTTGGGAGCATACGTTAGACTGGAAAAAAAATCGTGGTCGTCTTCTCCAGAGGTCACGTTGTCCACAGGTTAGTCACCAGACGCTATGTTAGTGCAAAGTAAGGGTAAGTGCAATAGTGATCTGACAGACCCGCACAAAGGAGCTCATTGTCCTACTGCTACTTGATTGAATCGCAAGTTCCTTTATCGGGATTAACGTCAGAGCGTTTGATTGAGCTTTGGTCGGCGTCTGTATTGGCATGCCGCTATCGGTCGGGCGGTTTCCTGCCGATATAGCTGATGTCTCATGACCAATGATAAGCCCGGCACCATCGTCAAAAAGAAGCTCGAGCCGCGGCACATCAGCCTGGTGAAAGGTGCTCACACCTTTTCCTTCCGGTACACGCCCGGCGACGAGCCCGCTGTGCTCGAAGCGCTTGCGGATCTTGTCAAATCCAGGCAGCTCCCGTTCGACTGGTTTGATGCCGCGGTGCTCTCACATCAGCTCGGCCAACATTTATCCAAAGAATTACAGGCCTTCCTGCCGAAACAATAGGCAGGCAGTTATCGGGGTAGTGATCGCACGCCGAAATGTGTGGTCGTTACATCCGATGCCGCCTCGCGGAACGTGGATCGTTTCGCGCGTCCTCCCGATTTTTCGGGAACCTCCCCACGGACACGTCAGACCGACACCCAAGCGTGTCGCTGCGTCCATCATGATCAGCTCAACCACACCGAATTCGTCACCGGCCCAGCCGGCTTCCAATCCAAGCAACGGCGGTTCCAGCATCGGCACCAATATGGTTCCCATGCCGGCCGGTACCTCTTTCATGGCGCGCAACACGGGACAGCAGGCGGGGATCAGCAATGGTCCCACCACGCTCAACGCGCAGCCTCACGTTCTGGAGAACGCCTCGCCCAACGTCCGCGGCTTCCTCGACTATCTCAAGTTTGAACGTCACTTCTCTGACTACACCGTCCGAAGCTACGGCGCTGACCTGATTCAGTTCTGTCAGTTCGTTCGCGGCGAAATCGGTCTGACGTATCGCAACAATGCCCCGACCAATCCGGGCGACACCGACGCGCAGATCATCGCCTCCGATACGCTGCTCTTCCGCGAGTTCCTCAGCTATCTCTACGCCCAGAACTACACCAAGAGCACGACCGCCCGCAAGCTGGCGACGCTTCGCTCGTTCTACAAATACCTCATTCGCCGCAGTCTGGTCACTGCCAACCCGCTCTCTTCCATTCGAACGCCCAAACAGGAAAAGCGCCTGCCCAAGTGTCTGGACCTCGAACAAGTGCAAAAACTTCTTGATGCGCCGGGCGACAACGACCTACTAGCCTGTCGCGATAAGGCGATGCTCGAAGTGCTTTACAGCAGCGGCATCCGCGTCAGTGAACTCGTCGCACTGGATATCAGCGACATCGATCTGGAAGAAGGCGTATTGCGGGTTCGCGGTAAGGGTCGAAAAGACCGACTCGCTCCCATCGGCAGCCAGGCGATCGCCGCCGTCAAGCGGTACATCGACTTCCGCGCCACCGACCCACGCCTGAGCATTGAACGCATCTCCAGGCTCTTTCTCAACAAGCACGGCGAGTCGCTCAGCACCCGCTCTGTTCGACGCAAGCTCGACAAATACCTGCAGATCGCGGGCCTGGACCCCGGAATCAGCCCGCACACACTCAGGCACAGCTTCGCGACGCACCTGCTCAACAACGGTGCCGACCTTCGCAGTGTTCAGGAATTGCTCGGACATCAGTCGCTTTCGACCACTCAGATTTACACGCACCTGACCACTCGAAAAATCAAGGAGAGCTACGACAACGCTCACCCGCGTGCACACGCCCCCAGCATTCCGCACCCGGTGCTTCAGCCGATGCCTTCAAAGGTCGGATGAGCCACGAGTAGCAAGGAATCAGCACACAAACTCAAACGCCCACGCAATCAAATGCGTGGGCGTTTTGCGTTTCCGGGGAAAGCGATGGCCTGAAAAAAAGATGAATGTTACAGCAGCACGAGCGTGCGTTTGATCCACTCGGCACTGATGCGATGGGCGTCGGAGATGTCCATGGTCTCTGGCGTGCCGGGCTCACGTGAGGTTTCGATGAGGATCGGGCCTTCAAAGTCGATCTGTTTGAGTTTGCGTGCGACGGAGTAGTAATCGATGTCGCCGTCCTGGAGTGTTTCGGTATAGACGTTGTCGATGCTTTGCCTGACGTGCAGCGAGGCGATCCGGTCGCCGTAGAGTTCGATGATGTCGTCGAGCACGACCTGCGAACCCTCGGCCCCGCGCCAAATCCAGTGCGCATCGAGGCAGAATTTCATTCCGACCCGCCGGGTGGCGAGCAGCATGTGGTGCAGCTCACGCGCGCATCGACGCATTTCGCCGTCGTGCGTGTGATAGGCGAGTGTGAGCCCGATGCTCTTGAGCACCTCGGTCAGTTGCAGCATCGCGTGCGACTGTGTCCGAATTTCGTCTTCAGTCTTATCTTGCTTGGTGTTCCAGTCGACAGGCGAGGGATTGACGACCACGATTTTGACGCCCAGCGTCTTGCCCCATCGGGCCTGGTTCACAACCGATTCGAAGTCCTTGGCCCATTGCTCATTGTGGAGTGTAGCCCCGACGTACATGGTGGGCATCTCCAGGCGGTGCTTACGCAGGAGACGGCTGATCAGATTTGCCTGCGCCTCTGAGGTTACGGACCCTTCAACGACATCAAGCCCGGCAGACTTAATCTGGCCGAAACAATCGTCAAGATTGTCCTCGAGTTTCTTTCCGCCCGCCTGATAGTGCTGCGACCAGGGAAACAGTTGTGTTCCGATGACAATATCCATTCGGCCTGCTCCGATGCGATTGAACGATTAACTTGAAAAACCACGAGAAACTACGCGTAGACGTGACGATTGTTTTGTCGCAGGTTCTGCGCCAATGGGCAAGTGTGCTCGTCGGAAGCGCCAGAAAATCCGAACGCCGGTCGGGCTGTCGTGCGGGGCGTCCGGTTTATCCCGGCCGGATGTAAAAAAGATGCCTTGAGTTGTCGTTCGAACGACAACCAGGTGCCCGTGAGAAGCAATTGCCCGAAGTCGCCTCTTACTTTTTGAAGTAAAGCGAATTCTTGTCGATGAAGTTCGTCCACTCGGCAGGAAGGTCTTCGACAGGGTAGATCGCCTGAACCGGGCATTCGTCAACGCACAGGCCGCAATCAATGCAGGTGTCGGGGTCTATGTAGAGCTGGTCGGCCTTTGCGAAGTCGGACGCGGTCTTGCCGGGGTGAATACAGTCTACGGGACAAACCGCGACGCAGCTGGTGTCTTTCGTGCCGATACAGGGTTGAGCGATAACGTGTGCCATGATTGCGAGTATAGGGGGCATTCCCGCTTGAGATAAAGGGGAGAGTGCCGGCTCGGGAAATTATTTTGAAATAAAACCCCGCCTTGATTTTAGTGGACGGTATTGGGCGGTAACAGTTGTGCAGTCGAGGCGTGTTGCGTTTGCCTTGATGACGCAACGATAAATTCTCGCCGTGACCCTCCCTGATGCAACCAATCTCTAAGTGGTGAACCACTCAAAGAGTGACTACACTGTTGTCATGTCAGAGGCGACGCGCGATCAATTCGCACGGCAAGTTATTTCGCTGGTCCGCAAGCGGTTTCCGCTCGTCAAGATTGCCCGCGCGCCAGAGCCGTTTTCGATGAAGCTCAATGGGCGAACGTCTTCGCTGGAGAATCTTTATCGGATTTCGCTGCTCCGGCCGGCCGAGGTCGAGCATCATGTGCATCGCTGGGCGATCGAGATGATCCGCGCCGCCGAGGGCACGCCCGATGAAGGCGCGTCGTTTAGCGATCTTGAGAACCGCGTCATGCCCATCGTCATCGCCGCCGATGCCGACATGCTCAACGAGCAGGGCCTGGCGGCGCAGACGGTGGTCGACGGGCTTGCCGTGAGTTATGTCGTCGACGGGGACCGCACGATTGCACACATCACGGTCGCTCAGCTCGCACGCTGGCAGGTCGATATCGCTGATCTTCATGAAAAGTCGATGGAGAACCTGGCGAAGACCAGCCAGGAACTCGCCGCACATGTCGCCGCCGACGAAGCCGGGGCGGCCGGTTTTATCCTGCTTCAAAATGAAGACGGCTACGACAGCTCACGCCTGCTTTTGCCCACCTTGCACGAGCGGCTTCGTCAGCACCTGGGCAGTCCGTTCCTCGCGGCCGTGCCCACACGCGATCTGCTCGTCTGCTTTCGCGAGCAGGAGCAGACCATCAACGGCCTGATGCCCCAGATTCAAGAAGACTACCGCACCCGGCCCAACCAGGTTTCCAATCAGGTCTACATGGTCACGGCCGACGGCATCGCGAACTGGCGTCCGTGAGTCGATCAACTGGCGTCCGTGAAATTATCTCCTCTGTTTTTCTGCTCTGCAGATTTCAGTCAACCGGCGTACCTTGCATGCCCGAACACACACTTGAACACACACCCGACTATACATCCGACAGCGCCTTTGAAACTTCACTCGAGGCTCTGGTCACCCGACTTCGCCCGCTCTCGAATGTGCTCATCACCACGCACGTCCGCCCCGACGGCGACGCACTGGGCACCGTCAAAACCATGTCGATCGTGCTGAGCCATCTCGGCATCAAACACGACATTTTGCTTCTTTCAAAGATGCCGACGAAACATCAGTTTCTTTTTCAGGATATGAGCGTTTCTGTCATGCAGGTGCTTGAGAAGATGCCGATCACGACGGCGGACATGTCACGCTACGACGGCCTTTTGGTTGTGGATACCGGCACGTGGTCGCAGTTGCCGGGACTGAAAGACTTGATTGAAGGATCAGGAGAACGTTGGACCGGCACGCGTTTGGTTCTCGATCACCACCTGACTCAGGAAGACTGGGCGGACGTGAAACTGGTTCGCACCTCAGCGGCGGCGGCGGGCGAGATCGCCGCGGCCGTCGCGAAGCATGTCGGCGTGCCGATGACGCACCGACTCGCCGAGGCGATCTACGTCGCATTGGTCAGCGATACCGGATGGTTCCAATTCTCCAACACCACGCCCGCCACGATGCGCCTGGCCGCGGAGTTGATGGAGACCGGCGTCGACACCGACGCGATGTATCAAAGGCTCTACCAGAACGAACGGCCGCAGCGGCTCTTGATGCAGCAGTGCGCGATGCAGTCGATGCAGTTGCTGGCCGACAATCGTCTGGGCGTGATGACCCTGACCCGCGCCGATTTTTCATCGACCAAGTCGGGCGTACCTGATACCGACGGGCTGGTAAATTTGCCGCTTCAAATCGGAACCGTCGCGGTCAGTGCGCTCTTCGTCGAGCCTCCAGAAGGCGGAGCCGTTCGCGTGAGCTTGCGAAGCAAGGGACAGGTGAGCGTCGCGACATTTGCAGAGCAGTTCGGCGGCGGTGGACACGCGCGGGCGGCGGGACTGAAAATTGAAGGAACGATGGATGAGGTGCGAACTCGCGTCGTGGACGCACTACTCAAGACCTTGCAGGAAACGACCTGATTTCCTCACAAATTTCCGGCTGGCACGGTGCCTATTGAAGGGTGATCATTAGAGCTGCGAGCAGTGCTATACGTATCGCAGAAAGTTCTCGCGCCGTAATGAGTGCGGAGGCCGCAGCCGCTGCCTGCTTTAAACAAAAAACTCGGCTGAAGGATCCCAAAGGGACGTCTTCTAAAGATGCGCGCCGGCAGTTCTTGGGACTCTTACCAGTGCGAATAAGAGGCGGTGGTCTTTGCGGAAGCCCAAAAATATCAATTTTTTCTTGCCGATTCCGGCTTCCGAAGTTTGACAGAACCTGCAAATTGAATACTCTTTCCTGCCTTCGCAAACTCCGTTTGCCGCGGCATTCTCGACATCCAGTACCCGTTCCCAATTCGACACTTTTATACGCGGGGTAGTACGACCGGTGGCAAAATCAAAAGGCAAATCATCGGTGAAAAAGAAGTCGGCCCCCCAAGCCCGGGCCGGTAAATCGTCTGCGCGACCTGCGCCCAAGGCGACTTCGTCTTCCAAAACAGTTTCGAAGCCAGTAATCAGAAAAAGCTCCAATCCAAGCTCCAATCCAAGATTTAGGCCAAGCTCCAAGCCCAGCTCCAAGACCAGCGGCAAGACCAGCGGCAAGACAAGCTCCAAGCCAAGCTCCAATCCCAGCTCCAATCCACGCTCCATTCCAAGCTTTAAGCGAAGCTCCAAGCCGAGCTCGAAGACCAGCGGCAAGACCAGCGGAAAGACAAGCGATAGGTCAATTCGCAAGCCTATCTCAAAGCCTATCTCAAAGCCGATCGCCAAGACATTGTCTAAAACCGCTAAAACATCGGCGGTGAAAGCGACCGTCAAGCCCGCATCCAAATCCCCCCTTAAACCGACCGCCAAATCAGGCTCCAGTTTCAAGCAGCCCGCGAAACTCGAGAAGATCATGAAAATCGAGAAAATCGAAAAGGGCGGTAAGGCAATCGTCAAAACGGCGAAGGCAAAAAATGGAATCGCCTCGAAGTCGGAGAAACACGACAGCCTGACAGTTGCTGCGCCCGCTATTACTGCACGAGGTGTTGCCGCACCGGTTGTCGTTTCCACCACCGCCAAAGCACCGGCTGGCAGGCCTGCGGGGCGGACTGCGACAGGTAAGTCTCCATCGAGTCGCGTCGCAAATCGTACCGGTCACGTCCCGCCTCCGCCGCTGTTCAAGACCTCATCCGCCAAGCCGCTGGTTCGCGTCCCGCCCGCGCCGCCCATGGTTTTGCCTCCGCAGCCGCCCAGGCCTCCCGCGCCGCCGACCAGCGAGCGTCGACTCAAGAACCTGGCCGGGCTCGGCGAGCGCGACATTGAACACTTTCGCGGCCTGCTGCTCGCCAAACGACGCGACCTTCTCGGCGACATGACCAGCATGGAACGCGAAGCGCTTCGAGAAAGTTCCAGCGACCTCTCATCCCTGCCCATGCACATGGCCGACCAGGGCACCGACGCTTACGAGCAGGAATTCACCCTGAGCCTTGTCGAAAAGGACCGACAGCTCCTGCGCGAAATCAACATGGCACTGGCGAAGATTCAAAACGGCACCTTCGGCCTGTGTGAAGGCACGCAGAAGTCCATCAGCAAACAGCGCCTTGAATTTGTTCCCTGGGCGAAATACTCCATTGAGTTTGCACAGGAAGTCGAACGCCGACTTCACAGAAGATAAGCCGACAGAAGATAAGAAGATAAGCCCATCATGGCCGATGAAATTCAAGGACCCGCAGCGATTCCCAACGCCGTTTCAAACGCGAATCGACTTCGAGGCGTCGTGACGCTTGTTGTCGTGGCGGGTCTTCTGCTCGTGCTGGATTTGTGGTCGAAATACGCTTCATTCGATCGACTGCTACTTGCCCCGATCGAGCGAAACCCCCTGACGGGCCGAGTGTTGTTAGTGCACAGCGACGAAATTCCGTTCATCCAGAGTTGGTTGCACTTTCGCGTCACCGTCAACGAAGGCGCGATCTTCGGTATCGGACAGGGAAAGCGATGGCTGTTCGTCGTCGTCTCCATCGTCGCGATCGGCCTGTTGACCACGCTCGCCGCCCGCGGCGGAAAATGGATTCAGCACGCCACGCTCGGCCTACTGCTCGCGGGCGTTCTGGGCAACCTCTACGATCGCTGGCATTACGGCTACGTGCGCGACATGCTCTACGCTCTGCCGGGCCGAACGTATGCCGACTTCTGGCTCACGCGAACGCTCACGCCGCAGTCATTGCACGCGAGTGAACTTTTTCCGTGGATCTTTAATCTCGCGGACTGTTTTCTTGTCTGCGGCGTAGTGCTTCTGTTGCTTCAGTCATTCTTCACGCCGCAGGAAAAAGCGGCCGCAAAGCCCTAGTGCCTTGTCACACTCTAAGATCTGACAAAACACCAGCTCCGTGTAGCCGCCAGCTTGCTGGTGCTTGTTGTGCAAATCGAGACCAATAAAGCGCCAGCAAGCTGGCGGCCACGCTTGGTAAAAGAACGCTCTTTCAAACACATCGTCACTTAAACTTCCGCGACGTCTTTTCGGTCAGAACCGTTATGACGTCATGCAGCACTCGGCATTCTTCTCGCTTCATTCAAAACGCTTCACGATGATCGTGTCGTTCTGTCCGCCGAAGCCGAAGCTGTTGCTCATCGCGACATCGACTTTCGCGTGCCGCATCGCGTTGGGCACGTAGTCGAGATCGCATTCGGGGTCGGGGTGCGTCAGGTTCATTGTGGGCGGAATCTTGCCGTCGCGAATCGCCAGCACGCAAGTGATCAGCTCCACCGCACCAGCGGCGGCGATGAGATGGCCCATCATGCTTTTGATCGAACTGACGGGCACGTCGCGCGCCCGCTCGCCGAACACTTGTTTGATCGCCGACGTCTCATTGCCGTCGTTTTCTCTCGTGCCCGTGCCGTGCGCGTTGATGTAATTTACATCGACCGGCGAGAGCTTGGCGTCGGCGAGTGCCTCGCGCATCGCCACGACCGCGCCCGCGCCTTGCGGGTGCTGGTCGGTGATTCGAAACGCGTCCGCGGTCGAGCCGTAGCCGACGATTTCTGCGAGGATGGTCGCGCCGCGTTTTTGTGCGTGTTCGAGAGTTTCGAGAATGACGACTCCCGCACCCTCGCCCAGAACGAATCCGCCGCGCTGGTCATCGAAGGGGCGCGAAGCGCGGGCCGGGTCGTCGTTCGCGGTGGAAAGGGCGGTAAGACGATTGAATCCGGTGACGCCAAGCGGGTGGATCATTGAATGCGCTCCGCCGCCGATCATCACGTCCGCGTCGCCGCGTCGCAGAATTTCCGTCGCCTCGCCGATCGCCTGTGTGCTGGCCGCGCATGCGGTGAGGCAATTGAACGCCGGCCCTCGTGCGCCCGTGAACAGCGCCAAATGCGAGAGCGGCATGTTTGGTTCCTGCTCGATCTCGGCCTCCACGCTCATGCGCGCGAGCGCTTCGCGCGCGAACACGGCCACATCAATCACTTTTTCCTCGCTCTTCCATGATGCCAGGGCGGAAGACGTGAGTGATTCCAAGTCGACCGCGCCCTCACCCGATCCGAGATAGATGCCGACGCGATCAAGGTCCAGTGATTGCGGATCATCGCGAAGCTGATCTTTAGTAGGCAGCCCCGCGTGCTTCCATGCCGCGGCGCATGCGGCCAGTGCGAACTGCGTGTTGCGACCCGCCGCCGCATGGCGACGCAAATCGCTGATGTGGTCTGCCAAATGAAAATCCTTGACCTCCGCGCCGATGCGTGTGGGAAACGTACTGGCGTCGAAAAGTGCGGTGGGCGCGATGCCGCTTTTGCCGGCAAGCAGGCCCTGCCACACGCTCTCAATATCCTGACCCATTGGAGTGATCCAGCCGATTCCGGTGATGACGATTCGGTGCATGATTTTGGTGGCCGTAGAGGGAGTTGATGTAGCTGGGTGTCGATCAGGATGATCGATTCTTCGATTGCAATATCCACTGATGCACAGTAACAGGCAACTCGTCAGACACGATCCGCGCGATCTGATCGAGACTCTCACCCTCGACTCTGGGCTATCAATTGGCTTATGATTGTGACATGCCCTTCGGCGACCCGGATTGGAACCTGCCCAAGACGCCCAGCAATCCGCGATTGCTCAGGGCGCTCTCTAACCTTTCGCCCGACGAGGTGGGCAAGCGACAGCTTTATGATGCGCTCTTGAACAGCACGCTTTTCATTCCGACCGAAGCTCAGGCGGAAAAGCCGGCCGAGATACGCGCCGAGATTAGCCGTGTTGTTCGAGGCGTGACCATTTCCGGGCGACTCGGCTCCGGGCCGTTCTTGTTGGTTGAAGACGAGCAGGGTCACAACACGTTGCCGGTCTTCACCGACATTCAGGCCCTAAGGCGGTGGACGATCGCATCGGCGGACAAATCGGCGGAGAATGACTACGTCACGATGCCACTCCAGGAACTGCTGACCAATCTCCCCGTCGAGGCGGCGGGGATCTGGCTCAACCTCGCCGACCGAGGCTCAAGACACGTGAGCCGGATGGAATTATCACAGATCACCGGCGGGTTGGTGACTACCACGGTGGCGGAGGCGATGCGCCGCGAAGTAGCGCCGCCCGGAGCGAAATTGAATTTCCGCGTGCCCTCATCATTGCCCGGAGGTGTTGTGGAGCGTGTTCGGCTGGTGCTGAGCAAGGAGCCGGACGTTTCGATCGGATATCTGGTTTTGATCTCGCAAAAAGGAAGACGCGGCAGACTCGCGGTGGGCATCCGACTCACGCGGCTTGTGGACGATGTATCAATCGATCGACTGTTGTTTCGAATCCGTAGGGCTGTGAACACGCCCCTGAGTACGCCCCTGAGTACGCCCCTGAGTACGCCCGTGAATTCGCCCGTGAATTCGGCGTTAAATGCACAAGCGACTGCGCCCCGGCCAAGACGCGTCGCGGTGCATTGCGTGCTCATCGACGCACAAACACATGCCGCGATCTCTAAGATGCTTCCGCCGATCTACGAGCAATTGGGCGACAGCCTCGATCTGACGTGGTGAACATACTCGCTGAGATATTTGGATGATCCGTGTGTTTCGTTTCCGTAATCACGACCTAGAATCAAAATATGCCTTCTGGAAATCCTAAAAAATTCGGCGTGGGCGGTGCGGGCGAGGCAGCGGACATGGTGCGTGTCGAATTGAGCCGAATCATCATCAGCGACTTGCAGGAAGAACAGATCATCGTGCTCAAAGAGATTGACGGCGAGCGTAAGTTTCCCATTGTAATCGGCATGCGCGAGGCACTCGCGATCGACTCAAGGCTCAAGGGACAGCTCACTGCCAGGCCCATGACTCACGATCTGCTCGCGACGGTCATCGAAAAGCTCGGCGGGACGGTCGAACGAATCGATATTCTTGATCTTCAGGACCACACATTTTTTGCTTCGATTGTCGTTCGAAAGAGCCTGGGTAAGACGTCCGGAAAAGCGACCGGCAAATTATCCGCGAAAGATGCTGCTGCCAGCGAACCTTTTGATTTGATCTCAGTCGACAGCAGGCCCAGCGACGCGATCGCCTTGGGCGTCGCGACCGAAGTGCCGATTTTCGTGAGCGAGATGGTACTGAGCAAAGTGTGCTAAGGCATTTGCTAGGCGTTCACACACGTTGGATTTTAGTTTCTGATTGCCCGGTCGTAGTGCCTAGATCGCACGCACACGACATGGGAAATGTGCGGTACACGCGCATTACCTTACCGTTTATCGGTCGAATTCGGCTATGGCACGTTTATTGATACTGATCGCTCGGGGACGAGATCGAAGAATTGTTCGCGGGTTGCAAATGCCCGCAGAGACCGGAGATTACGATGCGAATGCACCAGATTACCGCCCCGACTCATGACCCGTCCCACGACCCGTCCCACGACCCGTCCCACGACGCGACTCCGACAGTCGTTCATCCGGTCATTCGACCCGTCGGGCCGTTCGTTTGCGATAGGGGCCAGATCGTCTCCCAGGCAACCAAAGATACATTGGGGGTTAAGTCGGCCATTGTTTCTCAAGGACCCGTATCGCTCGATCGACTGCGTGAAAGGATCAAACGCAGCACGTTCATCGTCGATCGACCGTTCGTGGAGAGAGCAACTCACGTTTCGTTCGAGCTCGAGGGCATCGTGCTTCCGCCCGGCTCGGTCAGGGCAGGGCTTTGCGGCAAATCAGGACGCGTTCAGATGCGGCCTCGTATCGCGCATCGAATCCGAAGTCACTGTGCGGTGCTTTTGCAGATCGAGCGGATGATCAAGTCCAGGCGATCGACCCATGTTTCGGCACTGGTCGGGTGGTATACGACGTTCTCGGCCGGTCTTTGCTCGGCAGGTCTCGACGATCGAAGTATGCGTGCGCTCTCGGACGTCGTGCACCGAATCAACGCACCGCCTCACCGCGTGCAGGCCGCCATTGATGAAGCCGCGCGCTTACATGTCGAGCTGCTTCGCGAGCCCGCGGTGCCGAGTTTTCCGGGGATTCTTGCCCGACTGGTTTTGCACGCCCAGCTGGGTCGATGCGGCCTGCCGCCCGTAACGTTTGATCCCGCAGTCGATCGAGTCGCGTTTGAAAAACCTGCAGAACTTGCAGCTCGAATCACCAAGTTGATCGAGCGTGCATATGCAAGTCAGGCAAACTGAATCCATCAGGTTGATAGCAAACTGGACATCAATCAGACTTTCTCGATCTGCCAGTAATCGAGTTCCAAAGGCGTCGGCCTTCCGAAGATGTTGGTGATGATCCGGACCTTGCCCTGATCGACCAGAATTTCTTCGACTTCGCCCTCGAAGTTTTCGAAAGCACCTTCGCGAACCTTGATCTTGTCTCCCTTTTTGAAGGAGGCGTCGAGACGCGGCGTTTCGTCGGGACGGTCGGCCTCTTCGAGCATCTTGGCCTGGTCTTTCGGGTCCATCGCTAGGGGCTTGCCGTTGGAACCGATGAAATCACCCACGCCGTCGGTTTCTTTGATCACAAACCAGACTTTTTCCGGGATTCGGCCGTCTTTGTCGGTGGTGAGCTCGATGAAGACGTAGCCGGGATAGAGCTTGCGGTCGGCCTCCTTCTTCACGCCGCTCTTCATGCTGCGTACGCGCTCGGTCGGAACCAAAATTCGGCCCACGGTTTCTTCGAGCGCTTCGATCTTGACCTTGCGCAGCAGGGACTCACGGACGCGGTCTTCTTTATTGCTGGCGACTCTAAGGACGTAAAAGCGCATGGTGTCTTGAGTGAAGTGACTGTAGAGCGAGAAAAAAGAGGTGCGGAAGTCGAAGCGGACGCAAACTCGAGAATCGCGGCGTTAGAATCGCTGCATTAGAATCGCGGCATCAGAATCCCAGGGGTGGAGTTCGAAGGACTGACAGCAGCCAGAAGATCAGTTGGAAGAGCTGGTCGTAGAAGAACAGAACGAACGCTGTGGCGAGCATGAAGAAGATGACTACTCGAGTCGAGCCAACAAGATCTTTGCGGCTTGCCCAGTTGATCCGCTTCATTTCATTATCGGTTTCGATGAGAAACTCGGCCCGGCTGGGTTTGTTCATCATCCACCACGAAAAAAGCGTAAGCCCGGCGATGACTGGCAAGATCACAGAAAGCCGGACGGTCAGCACCTTATCGGTGCCTGTGAGTCCTGAAAGCCATGCCGGAATCTGTTGCCAGAGCCAGGCCGCCGTGAACAGAATAATCATCGTCGCGCCAAGCGCGGTGCCCAGGCGTGTCCAATAGCCTTGGCTGGACTTGTAGATGCGAAAGAAGCCTGGGGCATCTGACCGAAAAGGTGACCCGCCAGGGGGATTAGAAGGGGCCGGGTTGGATGCTGCGGGTGAGGCCAAGAGTAGTTTCCCGGAAATAATTTCTCAGATGTGGACGCGCTATAAAAGCAGGACCGTTTGAACACCGATCAGCACGCCGTGCAGGAGTCGAACCTGCAACCTGCCGCTTTGGAGACGGCTGCTCTGCCAATTGAGCTAACGGCGTATCGCGGTAAGCGGGTGAAAAGTCAGGCTCGACGGTTCGAAAGGCCGATGCCAGATGACTGTCGACTAACATCTCTTCACTGGTTCACTTACGCTTGACCTTGTGAAGCGTATGCTTGCGGAGCCTCTTGGAGTACTTCCTGATTTCGATCTTCTGAACTCCGCCGGCCACCTTGACCTCAGTGCGGTAGTTAAGATCACCGGTTTCGGTGCACTGCAGCCAGACGTATTCGCGTGCTTCTTTTGCCATGTCGAGTTTGGGCTAGGGGTCCACTTACGGACCCGGTTATTGTGTACATCGCCGAGCTTGGCGTGTGTTTGTAGTAAGCGTTGATGATATACGGTGGTCGGTGTATCGGGCAAGGGCATTTTGCCCATTTCCCGCACACCGACCACCGTTCATTGGATACTGTAAATGAGTCCGGCTCTGTTGAGTCCCACCGGACGGTCTACGTCTAGGCGAGGATTTTTGCCACGACGCCTGAGCCGACCGTCTTGCCACCTTCACGGATAGCGAAGCGGAGCTTCTCTTCCATGGCGATGGGGGAGATGAGTTCGACTTCCATGGTCACGTTGTCGCCGGGCATGCACATTTCGGCACCCTTGAGGGTGGCCTTGCCGGTGACGTCTGTGGTGCGGAAGTAAAACTGGGGCTTATAGCCTGTGAAGAACGGCGTAGCGCGGCCGCCTTCTTCTTTGGTCAAGACATAGACTTCGCCTTCGAACTTGGTGTGCGGCGTCATGCTCTTGGGGGCAGCCAGAACCTGACCACGTTCGATCTGATCCTTTTCGATACCACGCAGGAGCAGACCCGCGTTGTCGCCAGCGATGCCGACGTCCATGGTCTTGTTGAACTGCTCGATGCCGGTGACGACAGTGGTCAGAACCGAACCGAAGCCTACGATTTCGATGGTTTCACCCATCTTGACCTGGCCGCGTTCGATACGGCCGGTGGCGACGGTGCCACGACCCTTGATGCTGAACACGTCTTCGATGGGCATGAGGAACGGTTTGTCGTTCTCACGGATGGGCTGGGGGATGTAGCTGTCCAAGGCATCAACCAGCGCGTCGATGCAGGCGTTGGCCTTGTCGTCGGTGGGGCTGTCGAGGGCGGGCTTGGAGCTGCCTTTGATGATCGGCGTGTCGTCGCCGGGGAAGCCATACTTGGTGAGGAGTTCACGAACTTCCATCTCGACGAGATCGAGCAGTTCCGAGTCGTCGACGAGATCGACCTTATTGAGGAAAACGACGATCTTCGGCACGCCGACCTGACGGGCGAGCAGGATGTGCTCGCGGGTCTGGGGCATCGGACCGTCGGCGGCGCTGACGACCAGGATCGCGCCGTCCATCTGGGCGGCACCGGTGATCATGTTCTTGATGTAATCGGCGTGGCCCGGGCAGTCGACGTGGGCATAGTGGCGAATCGGTGATTCGTACTCGACGTGTGCGGCCGCGATCGTGACGGTTTTCGTCGCGTCACGGTCGATACCACCCTTGGCGATGTCCTTATAGCTCTTGGCGGTGGTGCCGTACTTGGCAGCCGACCGGGCCGAAAGGGCGGAGGTGAGTGTGGTCTTACCGTGATCGATGTGACCGATAGTGCCGACGTTGACGTGCGGCTTCTTACGTTCGAATGTGCCCTTTGCCATTGTGTTTGCCTCTTGTAGACCTGTAAGACCTGCCGTTTTTTACGGTTATATTCAGGCCAGACTGATATTTTGACTTGCGATTCCGTTCGTCGCGATCGGGCATGACCTTCATGCCCCTAATTGACCATCGCGGACCGCAGACGGAGAATCGCGCCTCTCGAATGCGTCAGACGACCTTCTTTTGACTCCCGGCAGCGTTACACTGCCGATTATTCAGAGCTGCCACTGGGGGTTGAACCCAGGACCTCCACATTACCAATGTGGCGCTCTACCAACTGAGCTATGGCAGCGAGTACGGATTGAGCCGCTTGACTTCTTCTACTTCACATCGTCCGGATGACCCGAATGTTTGTGAAGCGAACCCGCTCGAACCACCCGCTCGTTGTTCTCGGCCTCCTGGGAAGTTGCTTTCCTTCCGAGTCAATCGAGCCGGGCACTATATCGTTTCGGCACCAGCCCTGTCAAACGCGCGGCGATCGCTTTTGTCGGGTTTGATGAAAATTTCCTACTGCGGATAGGGCAAGTCTGCTCATTCGCCGACTGGGCATCGCATTTCTTTTGATTCCGCAGTGGATTTACATCTTTGCCGAAGTCCGCTCGCGGTGATCGAATCTCGTGGAGAGCGCGAAGAAAGTGGGGGCCCAGAGTCCGACGAAGATGCCAAACCGCTCGCCGTGAGCCGGATCGGGTGATTTCGCGACGTTCCAAATCACGATCGAAGCGATGATCGAGAGGAAGCCAAGGACGAGACAGACGAGCGAAATTGTTTTGTTGTTCACGACATTACCTTACCGCATCCATGTTAAAGAGATAAAATTCGCTTCAGGCAAATTTGAAAAATATTGAGCACGATAGCCACTTTCAGCGGCTTAAACTTTTCGGGTGGCACCGGTGCAAACGGCGATGTCTGGCAATCTTTGGCAATTGGCCCGCCTGCCAGGACATTGCAATGCCCGGTTAATCGACCATCGTCAAACGACTTCAGAAAGTGAATTTCCTGCCGAACGGGCCGGAGCCGCCGGAAGGCGATTCAAATATTGATCGAACCCAAACGCCTTGCGATTTCGCGTGCCTCATCCAGAGTCACTTCGCCTCGATAATTTCGGCCGTCGTTTAATTTTACTCGCAGAACCGCGTTGCTCTGCGGAGTGATTTTTGACGGCGGATTTTCCGTGGTCATGAACATCCAATCCGCAATGTCGGCCATCGTATAGGCACGCTCGCCCAGCAGCGATTTCAAAATCAATTTTTGCCCATCGATTCGCATGGAGAACGGCGATGTGCACGCGCGGTAGCCGAGCCACGCGATCGTGCCGCCCAGAACCAGCAGGCCGACCCACATGGTGGAAATCGGGTTCCCTGCCCAGAGCTCGAGCACGAAAAGTGGAACGAAACAGACTGCCGAGAGTGTGCCAGTGATCAGGGGAACGAGCATTCGCGTGTGGTTGTTGAGGATCACGATTGGAGAGTTGAAGAGTGGTCGGAAGACGAAGTTTCGACGAGTTGATACGATACTAGCAATGGACGGCGTCGATGAGAAAACTGAATCGGAGATCGCGGCCAAAATGAGCGCGAGCAATCGTCCGATCACGCTCGATTACGCGAAACCTCGCTCGAATCGACGATTGATCGTTTTGTCGATCATGCTGGCCGTCGCGTTACTGTTGCCCATGCCGCATTTGTCTAAGCTCTGGCCGACATTGGAAGCAAATTTTCACGCCGTGCAACTTCAAAATAGATTGCCGAATCAGACGGTGCTGATCGAGAATACGTCGGCACGTGAGCAAGAGGCGATCAAATCGTTTTTCCCGAACAACCTCGCGCACCCAGCAAAAGGGGTCTTTCTTTCGACGAAAGACGGCGCGGGAATCATTCGTTTTCTTTGCATTAGTTTTGAACCTTCCCGAAACAATCGCATTCCTGAAATTTACTTCCTCGCGCAGTCGTGCTTGCCCGGCACGCTCTTCTCACCCCCGGATTTCAGAGCCAGCATCCGCACTGTTGAAAACACTCAATTCGCCACAATAAAATCAGCAATAAAATCAGCGACACACTCGATCATCCCTCCCGCCAAGCCCGGCGAAGTCGTCGTCGCCGTCACCCTCGACGATAAGCCCGCGACGATCAAAGTTTTCCTGCTTTCGGACGGTAGCATCATCATCGATCCGCCTGTGTTCGATGGGCCAGTTTTTGAATCGATAAAATAAGTCCGACTCATTGCCTCTCGCACAGCGATCTATACAGCTCGCCGTAATCGTTCTGATCGACGGGCAAACCGACGCGGCGTTTTCGAACGCCCGCCAGAATGATCGCGTTCGCAATTTCGATCGTCGTGAGGTTGTCCGACGCAAGGCACGGATGCATTTTGTTGTCCTGAATCGCGCTGATAAACGCCTTGAGTCCTTCGACGGTTTCATCGACCGCGGCGGTGTTTACGCCCACTTCGCGAACCACGATTTCGCGATCGCCATAAATGTTGTCGGATCGAAGCTGAGTCGACTGATCGGATTTGGGCGTGACGACCTCGATCCGCCTTGAACCGACGACGCGAAGCATCGCATTTGAGCCGACGATCTCAAGGCGATTGTTGCCCATCGGCTCTGCCGTCGAAGCGACGATGGATGCGTGCGTGCCGCTTGCGTATTCGAGCGTGGCGAAGACTTCATCCTCGACGTCGATGGGATGAAACCGGCCGAACTTTACGACCGCGGCGGCGTGTGTCGGCTTGCCTAAAATGTAAGTGAGCAGATCAAGGTTCGCGTGATACTGGCTCATCAAAAGCCCGCCGCCGTCGTTTTTGAATGTGCCGCGGCCCGGGGTTGACGTGTAAAACGAATGCGCCCGAAACTGATCGGTCAGCGTCCAATGAGCGCGGAGAATCTGCCCGAGCTCGCCCGAGTCAACGATCTGCTGCACCTTGAGCCAGGTGTGCCGGAGACGGTGCGTAAGATTGACCGCAAATACCGTCGGCGTGGACCTCGAACTCGATTGTGAAACGTGTCGATCGATTAACTGCTTCGCATCGTTTGCGGTCGCGGCGAGCGGCCGTTCGACCAGCACGTGCACGCCCGCGTCGATGGCGAGTGAAATATGTTCAACGCGATCTTTAAGCGGCGTATGAACGATCACCGCATCGACCGTTCCAGAATCGAGGAGCGCGGCCGGTGATTCGAACTGCGTTACTTCATCGGGCAAGACGCGAAGTGCGTCGGCATGAGCATCGAATGCCGCGCTAAACTCCACCTCGGCCAAATTCGCCATCGCGGCGATCTGTTTCGCCGCCGCGGTCGAAGCACACCCGATAAGTCCTATGCGGAGATTGGCCATGACAGATGTCCGAAGACCTCAAAGTCGATAGACAGTCTTACGTGTCGGCTCGAATGAATCTGTTTCGCCGCTCTGACCCATTACTGTTACAGCGTGTCCAAGACCTGCTTGAACTCACTCTTCTGACGCAGGCCGACGAATTTATGCACCACCTGACCGGCCTTGAAAACCAGGATTGTGGGCAGAGCCGATACGCCGTATTTGCTCACGGTGTCGCGGTTGGCGTCGGCGTCGAGTTTGCCGACCTTCGCCTTGCCGTCGTATTCAGTCGCGAGCTGGTCGATCGTCGGTGCGAGCATGCGGCATGGTCCGCACCACTCCGCCCACACGTCCACGAGCACGGGCGTTTCGCTCTTAAGGACTTCGCTGTCGAAATTCGCGTCAGTGAACTCTTTGGTCAGTTTTCCAGCCATGAAATCCATCCTTTTTTTCTGCTTTTAGGAGCTTTGATTGATCGCTACGTTCTCTTACTTTGTCGCTTCAAATCATAGGACCTTACGAATCGGTAGTCTACGGCGCAAGTTGCTACCGGTGAATAACCTCGGATTTCCCCGATATTTCGAAGATCGCGCACATTATCGGATCGCACGACTAATCGAAGAGCTGCTTCTCCTTGACCTTTTTCTTTCGCGGGTTTGATGTCAGCTTTTCCGTATCTGGTTTGGCCGCGTTCGAATCGGCCGGGCTTTCGATCTCTACCGCTTCGGGTTGGGTTTCGACGTCCGCCGATTTCTGCATGCGTGCTTCGACGAGAACAACCGTTTCGTCGTTCTTTAATTCTTTCTCTGCCCTGATGATTTTTCCTTCGTCATCGAGCTTCGCGTCGGCGATCGCGGTTCGCTTACGCGCCTGCGTCTGTAACGCTTCGTAAAGTTTGTTGGCGTCTTCGCCGTTGAGCTGATTGACGGCCTTGCTGATCTCGCCGATGTATCGCTCGAACACATCGCGTCGATCCGCCTGCCTTTGCATCGCGAGTCGTTTGCGCAAATACATTCCGAGCTTTCGACCGCACTCCATCAGCGCGAGCTTCATCTCCTTGCGAATCTCGTCGTAGTCGGCGATCGCTTCCTTCGATTCGCTGGTGAAGGGCACCCACACGCTGGCCATGTGGATCATGATCACCAGCGGCCCGACGGGCAGGCTCCCGCGCGGCTGGCTCAGATTGTAATTGCGCCACGCGGTCTCGATGTTCGCCTTAAACGAACTGCATGCGGATTGTTGAAACAGAAGCGGCACGCGATTGGCGAAGCGAATCACGCGTGCGGTGTCGTCGGACGGCAATTCCCCGCCGAACGCGATGGCGGCCTCGATCTGAAACGGCCTGCCTCGATACACGTTCGCCTCGCGCGTGCTTGCGGTGTAGAACTCCGCCTTCACGCCCTTGGTCATGCCCTTGAGCATCTGCTGCACGCCGATGGGCGCAAGACAATCCGTGGGCGGCGGCGGAAGTCGCGAATCCTGAAACTGCTTGAACAGAATTTCAGCGTGCCTGGATTCCACATCGCAGATCCGCGTCCTCATCGTCAGTCCGACAGACTTGCAGAATTCGCTCGCCTTTTGCGGCGAGATTCGGCAAAACTTTTCCTGCAGAAAATCGTATAGCGGTGCCGACTTTCGCACGGCCTCATAGTCCTTGATCATCTGCAATAGCGTGCCCAGCTCAATGCCCTTTGGGTGCGGCTGAATCTCGCGTGTTTCGGGCGGCATGATGTCGCTGCCGCGCGGGTAGATCGTCAGGCCGTCGCGTTCGATCGTCTCAAGAAACGCCGCTTCAACAATCACATCCGGCATGGCCGCGATTGCCGTGTCGACAAGAGCGGCAGGAGCCTCTGCACTCCCCGCAGCGAGAGCGAGTGCAGATTTTGCAGTCCGCTTGATCAGCAACTCTTCCTGTTCATCGCTGGCGATTCTGCTGGGCCGGACGAACGTAATTTTCGCGTGCGGGTTGGCGATGGCGGTGAGTTCGAGAAACTCGTCCACGCTGCCGCGGCCGCGCATGTATTTGCCCTCGAGTTCAATGCTCACACTCGTGCCTGTGGGATAGTCGACGACGGTCAGAAAATCATCGATACGCGTCGAAGCATTGATCGACCGGAATCGCTGCGGCGGGAAATCTTCCGTCTCAGAATCCACCGTCACCTCGGCCCGGTTCAGCTTGGTGTTCATCGCGAGTTCGATGTGATGCGCGGCCCGTTTCGCGCCGGGCCGCGTGTGGATGATCATCGGCTTTCCAGTGGTGATCAGGCCGTACATACCCGCCGCGCTGATGCCGATGCCCTGCTGTCCACGCGACATTTTCAAGCGGTGAAATTTCGATCCGAACAGCAATCGCCCGAAGACATTCTCGACCTGCTTGCGGATGATTCCCGGGCCGTTGTCGATGACGCTTACGCGATAACGCGACGCCTTGGCATTGGCGGGGCGGGTCGGCTCGAGATCCTCAATGACCACGGTCACGCTCGGCAGAATCCCCGCTTCCTCGCACGCATCGAGCGAATTGTCGACGGCCTCTTTGACGGTGGTCAACAGCGCTTTGCGTGGATTGTCGAAACCCAGAAGGTGGCGGTTCTTGGCAAAAAACTCGGAGACGGAAATCTCCTTCTGACGCGTCGCCATCGACTCGGCGGTTTCTCGTTTTGCGGGTTTTTGATTTTCTTGTGACATGTTTGGCGTGCTTCGGAGGACCGGGATCAAAGGACTGTCGAAAAGGGGCGATGAAACCGATGACGTATTTGGCGACGAAACTGGCGACGAAACTGGCGACGAAACTGGCGACGGCACGTTCTTCGACATGACTGCCTTCCCTGGCTGATGGTGGACGGGCTCGAAAGAGGACAGAACGATAGCGATCCCTTGGCCGCGCTCAACCTTCGACTTGATGGGCACTCAATGAAAGGCCTGATCAGCGACTCACCGGCCGCCTATCGCCTATCGACGCTTCTGCGGTTATTTTCACCGGGCTTATGCCCACGAGTTCCGACATACGCCGTCAGTTCATTGAGTTTTTCGAAACGAAGCACGCCCACACATTCGTCGCGAGCAGCCCCGTCGTGCCGATGGATGATCCGACGCTCTTGTTCACTAACGCGGGGATGAACCAGTTCAAGCCGATATTTTTGGGCACTGAAAAACGCAGCTACACACGTGCGGTCAACACGCAGAAGTGCATCCGCGCGGGCGGAAAACACAACGACCTGGACGACGTCGGCAGATCCCGCAGGCATCACACGTTTTTTGAAATGCTGGGCAACTGGTCCTTCGGCGATTACTTCAAAGAGGGTGCGATCAAGATGGCGTGGGAATTGCTCGTGGACGTTTGGAAGCTCGACCCGACTCGGATCCATGTCACCGTGCACGAAGGCGATCCGGCCAGTGGCGTGCCGCGAGACGACGAGGCCGCGAACATCTGGCACGACATCATCGGCGTGCCACGCGACCGCATTCATTACGGAGGTAAAGATAATTTCTGGGAGATGGGCGAGACCGGCCCGTGCGGCCCGTGCACCGAAATTTTTTACGACCGCACGCCCGACAAAACCGGCGGCCCGACCGTCCTTTCCGGCACCGACCCGCGTGTCATGGAAATCTGGAACAACGTCTTCATCCAGTACAACCGCAACGCCGACCGCTCGCTCACGAAACTGCCCGCGCAGCATGTCGATACTGGCATGGGCTTCGAGCGAATTTGTCAGGTCATCCAGGGAAAAACCGACAACTACGCCATCGATTTGTTCGAGCCGGTCTTCGCGAAAATCAGCCAGATTTCTGCCAAATCCTACGGCGGCCTGTTTCCTGAAAGTGATCTTGGAGATCGTTCGAGCGAATCGCCCGAGCTTAAACGCGACATCGCCTTTCGCGTCATTGCCGATCACGCGCGCATGGCGACGTTTTCCATCACCGACGGCGCGAACCCCGGGCCCAACGGTCGCGACAGCGTCGTGCGAAGTGTGATCCGTCGCGCTGTGCGATTCGGATATCAGCAGTTCAATCTGCGCAGGCCGTTCTTGTTTGAGCTTGTGGATATTTTCGCGCACACGATGGGTGATGCGTTTCCGGAATTGCGCACATCGGCGAAACGCGTGGCGGAGATCATTCGAAGTGAAGAAGCGAGCTTCCTTCAGACCATCGAGCGCGGGCTCGGCTTGTTCGACGACGCGGCGAACCGAGCCGTGTCGAAACTCATCCCGGCAAAAGATTCGTTCGACCTGCACACCACGTTCGGCTTTCCGATCGATCTGCAGGAACAGATGGCCTTGGAGCGCGGGCTGCGAATTGACGGCGCGGGTTATGAAAAACTGTTCGATGAGTTCCGGGAAAAATCGGGCGAGGGTCGAAAATCGCACGTGATTCTTGCGGTGGATCTGACAGCCGTGCCGCCGACAAACGACAAGCTGAAATTCGCTTCGCTCATCGGCAAGGCGAAAATTCTCGCGGCCGTTCGCGGTTCGGAAGTGCTCACCTCGGGCACGCTCCTGCCTCGCCAGCAAGTCGCACTCATTCTCGATTCGACAAATTTCTACGGCGAGCAGGGCGGTCAGGTCGGCGACAGCGGCTTTATCGCCACCTCCACCGGCGCGTTCATCGTCCAATCCACGCAACGCGCCGGCGATCACGTGCTGCACGTCGGCATCGTGAATGAAGGCTCCATCGAGATCGGACAGACGGCCGACCTCGATGTCGATCCGACTCGACGCCAGACCGAGCAGAATCACACCACCACTCACGTCACCAACTGGGCGCTCCGCGAAGTGCTGGGCGACGGCGTGCAGCAAAAGGGCTCTCTC
>JBBQKP010000023.1:0-26394 GCA_038326995.1 Tepidisphaerales bacterium | reverse complement strand
GCCTTGTTCATGCAGCGAATCCCCTTGACGCCGAACGCCTCGGCCACGGCCGCGAAATTCGGGTTGGTCATCTTCGTCATCGAATACCGGCGGTCATAGAACAGATCCTGCCACTGCTTGACCATGCCCTGGAAATCGTTGTTGAGGATCGCGATCTTCACGGGGATGTTGTATTCCGCGATGGTGGGCAGCTCGAACATCGTCATGCTGAAGCTGGCGTCGCCGTCGATGTCGATGACGGTTTTTCCGGGGGCTCCAAGGGCCGCGCCCATGGCGCTGGGGAGGCCGTAACCCATCGTTCCAAGTCCGCCGGACGTGATCATCTGGCGCGGGCGACGCCAGCGGTAAAACTGGGCGGCCCACATCTGATGCTGCCCGACGCCGGTGGTGATGATCGCTTCGCCGGCGGTCTGCTTGTTGATCTCCTCGATGACGTACTGCGGCTTGGCCTTGGGCGAGTCGTCGAAATACTTGAACGGGAAGCGCTTCTTCCAGCCGTTGATCTGCGTGAACCACTCCTTGCGGTCGCGGTGCTCGATGTGCGGGAGGATCAGCTCCAGGCTCATGCGGGCGTCACCGGTGACGGTCACGTCCACGTCCACGTTCTTGCCGATCGAGCTGGGGTCGATGTCGATGACGGTCTTGCCCGGTGCGCCCAGGGCGGCGCCCATGGCCGACGGCAGGCCGAACCCCATCGTCCCCAGGCCGCCGCTGGTGATCATCTGCCGCGGGAAGCGCCAGCGATAGAACTGGGCGGCCCACATCTGGTGCTGGCCGACGCCGGTGGAGATGATCGCTTCGCCCTTGGTCTGGCGGTGGATTTCTTCAATGACGGCCTGGGGCTTGGAGTTCTTGGTGTCGTCGAAATATTTGAACGGAAAATCTTTCTTCCACGAATCGATGGTGTTGAACCACGCTTTGCGGTCGCGGTATTCGATCATGGGCAAGAGGGCTTCGAGTGACAGCCGGGCGTCGCCGACGACGGGCACCTCGACATCGACGTTCTTGCCGACGGATGAGGGATCGACGTCGATGTGGACGATTTTGGCTTTGGGCGCGAAGGTGGCGAGGTTGCCGGTGACGCGGTCGTCGAAGCGAGCGCCGATGGCGATGAGGCAGTCACATTCCTGCACAGCGTAGTTGGCGTACGCGCTGCCGTGCATGCCGAGCATGTGGAGCGAGCGTGGATCGTGTTCGTCGAACGCGCCCATGCCCAGGAGGGTTGTGGTGCAGGGGATGTTGCCCTTGACGGCGATTTTGCGGAGCACTTCCCACGCGCCGCTGATGATCGCGCCGCCGCCCACATAGAGGATCGGCTTTTCGCTGCGATTGATAAGCTCGGCGGCTTCTTCGATCTGCTTGTTGCTTCCGCCGGTGAGATGCTGTTTGCGGCGCTTGAGGATGTGCTCGCGCGGGGTGTCGTCAACTTCTTCGGGGCAGATGCCGGCCATGACATCTTTTGGCAAGTCGATGAGGACGGCCCCGGGCCGGCCGCTGGTGGCGACGAGGAAGGCTTCATTGACGACGCGCGGCACATCGCGGACGTCTCGGATGAGGTAGTTCCACTTCGTGCAAGGACGGGTGATGCCGGTGACGTCGGCCTCTTGGAAGGCGTCGTTGCCAATGGCTTTGGTCGCGACCTGACCGCTGAAGACGATGATCGGCACGGAGTCGGCGTTGGCGGTTGCCAGGGGCGTGACGGTGTTGGTGGCGCCTGGGCCTGAGGTCACAATGCAAATGCCCGGCTTGCCGGTGACGCGTGCGTAGCCGTCAGCACAATGGCCCGACGCCTGCTCGTGACGGTTGAGGATGAACTTCGCGGGGCTTCGGTAAAGCTGGTCAAAAACGGGCAGAATCGCGCCGCCCGGGTAGCCGAACATGGTGTCGACCTTATGCGGGCCGATGAGCATTTCGTGCAGGATTTGCGCCCCGGATTTACCCTTGAAGCGGGGCTTTTGGTCCTTGGCGGAAGCGGAAGCGGGACGATCGTTGGCGATGAGGGTCATGGTCTTGTGCTCGGTTTTTATGGTTCGCGAAGTCCGGAAGTATATCAAGAGAACCGAAGAAGTGGTAGTGGTTAAAAAGGCGGAAGTTAGGGCCTGCAGCCGCTAAATCTTTTAGCGTGCTGAAAGAGCCGCCCACGAAATTAAGCGGTTTGCTTTCCCGGTAAAAGCGATTTCTTAGTCGCTTTGCTGACGCGTGACGAGCAGGATCGAAACGACCGTGCTCATCGTGAAGGTCGCTTGGCTTTTTGGCACCCGAACGCGTCGAGATGTCGCGTCTGCGATTTCCGAAAGAACCCGCTTATTTCGTCCGCGACTCTTAGATGACGAACCAAGCTGACAGCCGGTTTTGCAATAAAACCGCTGCTATCTCGATAGATTCTTCAGCACCGGCGTCGAGGTAAACGTCGCGATTTCAAGCTGCTGGTGCCACAAATCGTTCTGCAGGCGAATGAGTTCGCGGTGTTGTCTGGCGGACTGGTTCGCCAGGTTCATCCGCTCTTGCCTTAGGAACAGAAGGGCCATGCCGATGACGGCAAAGCCCGCGAGAACGATCAGCAGCTTGGGCATGGACATGAAAGGGTGGAGGGCAGGCGTTGGGTGATTGCGGAAAGGGGAAAATCAGGGTTTTGGGGGCAGGTTGAGCTTCATGCCGACTTTGACGGTATCGCCGTCACCCAGGACGTTGGCGTTGCGTTTCTTGAGTTCGTCGATGACGGCGGGCGTGGTGCTGCCGAGCTGGTCCTTGGCGATTTTCCAGAGCGTGTCGCCTTGAACGACGATGTACGTGCTGGTCTTCAAAGGAGGTTTCGCAGCAGCGGTGGGAGAGGTCGCGGGCAAATAAGTGGGCAAGTGGGTGGGCAAAGGCAATTGCATCGCGGCCGCCCAGGCGTCGGTGGGAATGAGATACGTTCGGCCCACGACGACGTGGTCGGGGTCTTTCTGGAGCGAGGGATTGAGGTTGATGATGGCAGAGCGATTGGCGGGCGTGTTTCCGCCGAGGAACCGTCCGGCGAGCTTTGAAAGAGAATCGCCCGGCAAAGCGATATAATTGCGGACACTTTTTACCGTCGGAATTGCAGCAGGTTCTTCAGTCTGAAGGGTTGTCTTCTCACTCGCGGTGTCGTTTGTGTTTTGCTGTCCGATGCCCACGACTTCCTCGCCCATTTCCCTGGCGAGATTTTGCAGTTCGATCTGACCGGGGGTGGCGAAGGTATTTGCCAAGTTGTTGCCGTTTTCTGGTGTGCTCTCCTGAGCCGCCAGCACGTCGTTGATCGCGTTTTGAGGACTCGGCGATTGTTCAGGAAGGTCGGCGATGACTGGAAGATTCGGCTGATCAATGCGGACGCTGGCCGAGCCCGCGGGAAGGTTCTGTGATGCACCAGCGGCATTCACCTCGCGTGCCTGCGGCTGCTGCGGCTGGGACAGGTCCTGGCGAATGATGATGGTGGACCGAGCGGCCCCAGACGTCGCCGCCCCAGAGGTCGCCACCTGTGACGGTGCGAATTGTGACGGTGCGAATTGGGACGACAAAGTCTGGGAAGCAGTCGGCGTCGTTCGCGTGTTGCCCGATCGCGTGACGATCGGCGGCGCGTCCAGTGGCGTTTCGATCGCGCGGCGAATGTCGTCGCCCGCGCGAGACAATGCGGCCGACGCGGGCTCGTTCACGCTCGTCACGTGCTCCGAAAGCAGAATGCCCACGACCAGAACAAATCCCAGGGCCACAAGGAGAGAAATCTTGGTTTCGCGGTTCATCGGTCGTCTCCTGGAGTACATTCTGAGTTGTCAAATCGAGAGGCATCGATCAAGTGTTCGATCGGGTGTTCGATAGCGGCATCGATCAGGGGCACCGTTCTGCCGTGTCACGTCGCGAGTCGCTCGGCCACGCGGAGTTTGGCGGAGCGTGACCTGGGATTGGCCAGGACTTCGTCGTCGGTCGGCCCGACGGGCTTCTTGGTGATGATGCGGAACACGGGAGCGGCGACTCCGTGACCGAATCCGTAACCTTCGCCCTGTGAGGACAAGTCTTTCGCGAGCTCGATAAAAGTGTGTTTGACGATGCGGTCTTCGGTGCTTTGGAAGCTGATGACCGCGAGTCTCCCGCCGGGCCGGAGGCAATCAGGGGCCTGAGTCAACAAGTCCCGGAGGTTCTCCGACTCCCGGTTCACTTTCATGCGTAGTGCGAGAAACGTCCGTGTTGCGGGATCGATCGACTCCGTCGAACGTCCGGGTCTTTGGCCCTTGCCCGTTTGGCTTTTGCCCGTTTGGCTTTTGCCCGACTGACCCTTTCCCGAGCGACTTTTCTTCACTCCCGGAACGGCCGACCGAATCACTTCGGCAAGCCTCCGTGAGTCTAAGATCGGCGCAATACGTCTTGACTCAATAATTTTTCTGGCGATTCTTCGGCTATATCTTTCGTCCGCAAGATTGAACACCAAATCCGCGATTTCCTTCTCGGGCCAGGTGTTGACGATCTCACCGGCCGTCAGCTTCGTTCGCGGGTCGATCCGCATATCCAACGGCCCGCCCGCATTGAACGACAATCCCGTCTCGCTCGACAAAAGTTGATTCGTCGATAGCCCCAAGTCCGCGAGAATTCCGTCGACCCACTCAATCCCCAGTTTGCCCAATACCATCGGCAATTGCGTGAAGTTGGTATGCACGAAATCGACGGCGCACCCGACTGAAGCGGCGGCGATCCGCTCCTTCGCGAACGTCAGATTCTTCGGATCCGCATCGAGGCAAATCAGCCGATCGCCCGGAAAAAGTCGCTGCACGATCGCTAGCGCGTGCCCGCCTCGACCGGTCGTGCAATCGACAAACACACGCGGGTTTGATTGCTCAGCAAACGATCGCTCACCCAACGATCGCTCACCCAACGATCGCTCACCCGACGCCTGCTCACCCGACGCCTGCTCACCCGACGCCTGCTCGCTCGACGCTTGCGGGTTTGTGGAATTGAGCAGGCCGAGCCCTTCGAGCGTCTGGTTCATCAGGACCGGATCGTGGCCGTGGGGCGGAAGGGTGTGTGGGGGAGAAGGGTTCAAAGTGATGGATGGTATTTTGGAACTGGCGAGCGGGTCGTAGTGCGGGAGCGAAGGGGGAATTCGAATTCCCCTCAGAACGCAAGCCCCGTCCGAACGAATCGGACGGGGCTTGTGTTTGTTATGAGAGATTGAAGCGGTACTTATCGCTTACAGCCCACCGATTACAGTCCACCCGGTCCGCCACCGCCGCCGCCCTGCATCTGGCCCATGACCTGCATCCCGGTGGAGATGAGGGTCTGGAGCAGACGAGTCGAGACGAACTGATGCACTTCGAGCGTGCCGTTGTCGGCCGAAATGCTGATGCCGATGGGCTCGAGGTCGCCCGGTAGTGCGGGGATCTGGATCGGCATGCCGAACTGACCCGCTGCGTTTCCGCCCGCGGCGACGATCTGGTCCAGCGCGATGTAATACTCGACGAACCGGGCAGACGGCAGGTTCGACGCTGTGGTCTTCACGTGCGCCTGGGCTGACAGTGCGCCCGACTCACCCTTGGCGGCTTCGACCAGCGCGGCGGCCTGGTCGTCGCTCACGCCCATGAACGTCAATACTTTGTCGCCCGACAGGCCCGTGTATTGCTTCACGCTGTCAGAGCCGTACATCATCTGGAACGCCTGCTTGGTCTGAGCGGCGAACGGGTCATTCTCTTCGCCTTCAACGGTCATCACGTATTCGTCGAACTCCACGCCCGCGATGGTCTTGGCGGCGGGATTGGTCACGGACTTATACTTTATCGATTCCTGCGCCATCATCGCCTGGAAATCGCCCTGCAGCTCGGTCAGTTCTGCGGTGGCCTTCTTAAGAGCGACGGGCTCACCTTGAACGAAACCGACGATCTGAATCAGCGCGTCTGTTCCGACCTGGCCGACGGGCGTGGGCATCGCGAACGCGAATCGCTTGGCGGCGGCGTTGTAGTCATTGAACAGGGTCTTGGCATTGCGCACGAACGCATAGTCGTCGTTATCGGGCACCTTTTCGATGATCGGGTCGATGAAATCATCGACGATTTTCTGCGTCGCCGCTGACGTGTTGACTGCGCCACCGTACGTGATGAAGTTCGCCACGGGCAGGCCCGCGGTGAGCGGCGCGGTGGTGTTCTTAATGCCCGCGAAGGCGGTCTGCAGGTAGCTGCCGGGCTTGAACTCGGTGATGAGCGAGGTCTTGACGCCCTGCTCGACGAAGTTCAGGCTGATCGTGGAGGCCTTGCCGTCACGAAGGAAGGCCTCGACGGCGCCAAAGCCCTGGTCGAATGCGGTTTCGAGAAGCGGGTCGAGTTCGGGCTTGTAGTTGGGAGCGTCTTTGACTTCCTGAAGGAACTTGGCCTTGCCTTCGGTCTTGCCTTTAGCGAGCTCGGGTTCGAGCAGCGTGCCGATGTCAACGAGGTTGGAATAGAAGACGGCGTCGGCGGACTTCATTTCGGCAGCGGCTTTGCCGTCGAGCTTGAGAATGTCAACGGGCTTGGCTGCGATGACGGATTCGGTCGGCGCGATGGCGGCAAAGCCGTCCCAGTTGGCGACGAAAGACGGGTCGCCGCCCGGGCCGTCGAATGAGGTGACCGCGCCTTCGGTCGTGGCGTTTTCCAGGCCGCCGATGAAGGCTGCGTAGTCGCTCACGGGCACGAGGATGAGGACAGATTTATCAGGCTCTACGCCTTCTGCGGGCTTGCGAAAGATGAACGCGAGTTCGCCGTCGTCGTTGATGCCGCCCTTAATATTGAGGCGAGATTTCAGAGCGGCCAGCGGATCAGCGAGCTGAGGCACGAACATGTTGATGCCCAGCTGCGAGGTGAATTTCGCGAGCTTGGCACTGGTCTGCTTGAGGTTGCTCACCTTCAACACGATCAGCGAATCGGCCGGTAGAACGGACGAAACGCTGCCACCCACCACTGCAGGTTCTGCGAATGAAAATGTCGCGGCACACGTCAACGAGGTGGCCAGCGCCAGGGCTGCGGTAGCGGTCTTGGAAAGGAAGGGTCGCATGTCGATTAACTCCGTAAGGAAAGGGGATTGAAAAATTGAAAAAGTGGTATTGGGCGGAAATCACCCAGTTTTATGTTATCCACGCGACGTCGAGGGGTCAACGCAAGTTCTCGAAAGATTGTTCGACTGACACAAAAATTAGCCCTCCCCTGCCGAATTTGGACTGCGTTGCTGATTCTTCGAAGTGGCGAACACCTCGACATGCACACGTGAGAAACCGCCGCCAAACCGCTTACGCCTCGCTTTTGCGCCGATTAGCACCCATTCACACCTATTCACCCCTGTTTCGCACCCGATTTCCACACATTTTCACGACTTCGTTTCCCACATCCGTCGGCCCATCTCTTTATCGCCACTCACGTTACGCTGTCAACGGTCATCCCGGCCGACGCGAAATGCGCACATTCGAGTTCGTATTTTCTGTCTGCCGCGCGCTGCGGACGTATGTCGCTGCCACATGTCCCATTCGCTCATTAGCGCATCGATCCGGGCGCGCAAATTTGAAGCGCATGCTCTTCCTCGTTTCGCCGCGGACTTGTCCGCGGACGCTTGCAACAACGCTCGCGCGATTGTTTTCGCAACATCGCGCTCCGACTTCGCGAGCTTCCGCAGGCTCGCGCCCGCGGCGAAACGAGGAGCACTCATACACCTCGTAGGGTCCACAGTATTCTGCGGACCATTCGCGTTGAAAAAGCATTGCGTTCCCTGGTGTAGCCGCCAGCTTGCTGGCGCTTTATCGAGCTCGACTTGCACATTAAGCGATAGCAAGCTGGCGGCTACGCGGGATTGAACGCGGGCTCAAAGGTCCACAGTATTCTGCGGACCATTCGCGCCCAAGGCGACTGATGTTTTCGAAAATGAACGAGGCAACGAGCCTGTTTCAGGAATTCGCGTCACGCACGGACGCTGCTTCTCGCATGGTAGGGTATGAGCATGGCCATGCGTCAAAACATTCGGCGAATCTCGGCGTCGATCGCATCGGCGGCGTCTGGAGTATCTCTTGTCCTTATTGCAGCGACGATGATCTCCACGGCGGTGTCGACCACGTCGGCCGAGGCGCAGGACGTTGCGGGGAATCTGCCCGTGCAAATGGCACCGATGCCCGCGCCCGAGTGGTGCAAGCCCGGCACGCGATTGGTGTACAAAATCTCGACCGCCGACCCGGAGAATAACGGCAAAGGCGCGGGCTCTTCGTACAGCGTGATTGATGTCATGGACATCGACGCGGGGCAAAACAAGGCATTCCTGGCGGTGAAGATGCTGTTCATCGGAGGCGGGGGCACATTGACCGGCGGGCCGGTGGCGTTCAGCAGGGTGGAGGCGGGTGGAAACGATTTCTGGCTCAACCCGACGGGCCTGGGCAAGGCGGTTCAGGATGCCAGAGCGCTGAATGTGGAGACCGGATCCGGGCAAGTGCAGATCGGTAACACCGTCTATCAGACGATAATGTTCGTGCAGAAGGCCGACATGACGCGAACGAGCGTTTCGATTGATCAGGCGAGCGGGGCGGTCGTGCAGATTCTGGTTTCGAAAATGGTTCGTGGGCAGATGCAGGGCATTTCCGTCTCGCAGCTTATGGACCGTCGGCAAAGGCCGTTCATGACCCAAGCCAGTCCGCCGCCCGACTGGGCACTCAAAACGCAGCGCTTGAGCTATTCTGGCACGAAGACATTGTCGATCCCGGGCGGCATGGCGATGTCGAATCCGATCACGGTGAACTTCAATCTGAAAGGCGCAGTAGGAAACTGCGTTTCGTACAAGGTCGATTTCGCCGAGACCGGTGTTGGGGCGCAGGCCGGGTCGTTCGAGCTTTTTGCCAGCGCGACGCACATCGGCGGGCCGTGGCTGAGCCCGGCGTTTCTGGCTCAGTTTAAACAAGGGCAAATCATCGATCAGGATCAGACGCTTTCGGGTACAACTCGCGTCAGCAGTATCTATCAGGGCAACAGCAACCCGGGCAATGACAACCCGGGTAACGACAATCGGCGATTTATCGTCTTCACCGACGACCTGCCCGGCATGACCGGTAGCAGCACCTACGACCTCGCGACCGGCGGACTGATGCACGGCAAGTCGCAGGATGCGGGCATGAACACGACCACAGAGTTCAGCTTTCAAGGTTCGAACTAACAAGCACCGGAAAATATCATGAAACTCACTCGACTCAATTTCGTCACCCTCGCCTTGTGTTTGATGACGACGGCGGTGGCGCTGGCGGCGGATTTTACGGGCACGTACAAGAATGCGGCGATCACGCTCAGCCTTAAGCCCGACGACGGCGGCGGGAATGGCGCGGGTAACGCTGATGCGTACGTCGGCACGCTCACCCTGGGCGGAACCGCGTTCCCGGTGCGGGCACGGGACCAGAACGGGACGCTCGTGGGTCAATTCAAGACCGCCGACGCACAGTTCGACTTCAGCGCAGCGATGGCGGGTACGAAGCTCACCCTGCAAAGCGGCGGACAGACGCACGAACTGATGAAGGAGGTCGCCGCGCCTGCGGGCAATCCGCTGGCCGTGAATCCGCTGGCCGTGAATCCCCAGCCAGCAAATCCACAGCCGGGCAACAACCCGACAACGCCAGCAGTCCCTGCAACTCCGGTCGATTTTTCCAAGGCCTATGCTGCGATGCGTGCTTTGCCCGCCAAAGAAAATCCGAGCCGCGACTGGCTCATCCTGGTCTACCTCGACGGCGACAACAACCTCGAAAATCAAGGCGTCTTCAACATGGAGCAGATGGAGCGAGGCCTGCCCGACAACGTCGATGTGCTGGTCCTCTTCGACCGCTGCAAAGGCTTCGACGAAACCAATGGCAACTGGACCGACGCCAAACTCTTCCGCGTCCGAAAAGGCGGCAAGCCCGACCAGATCGACTCTGAAGTTTTGCTGGAACTGGGCGAACTTAACATGGGCGACCCCGAGACGCTGGCGAGTTTCGTGGAAGGCGCCGTCAAGGCGTATCCCGCGAAGCAGCGGGCCTTGTTCATGTGGAACCACGGCGGCGGCTGGGCGCAGATGGCGAACGACGATGACGCGCCCGGCGCGCCCGACGGTCGCGACCTGCTCGACATGTCTGAGTTTCGCGCGGCCCTTCAGAAGGCGCTCGCCGGCGCTGAGATTAAAAAGCTCGACCTCGTCGCGTTCGACATGTGTCTGATGGCGCAGATGGAAGTGGCGGCGCAGGTGCGCGATTTGGCCGACGTGATGATCGCCTCTCAGGCGATCGTGCCGGGCAAGGGCATGCCTTATGACCGCGTGCTGCAACTCTTCGGCAAAGGGACGCTGGGCGCTCGCCGGATCGCGTCCGATCTCGTGGGCGAGTTCGATAAATTCCACAAAGACGACAACCAGCAGATCGCCACGATGTCGGCGGTCGACCTGAACGCGTTCGATGACGCGAGCGCGAAGCTTAATGCGGTAATCGACAAGCTCATTCCAACGATGCAGACGAACTGGGCGGCGGTGAGTCGGTCGCTGTTTTACGCAGAGCAGTATGCCGACTCGCGCGAGGATTTCCGTCGCGGGGCGGCGTCGCTGCAGAGCGTTGATCTGCTCGACACGCTCAAGCGCATGCGGCTGCAGATTCAGCCGTTCCCGGCTGAGAGTGAATACCGCGATTTCGTTCAGGCGATGGACAAGCTCGTCTACGCCAATGCCAATAGCGAAAGGCGGCGCATGAGCAACGGGCTTGCGGTCTACGCGCCGGTCATCAAGGAAGCGTACGACGCCAATTACGCGAAGCTGGATTTCGCGAGCACGAGTCGCTGGCCGAAGCTCATGGAAGCGCTGTACCCCGAGCAAGAGAAGCACAATGCGCCGTCCAAGTTCGGCAGTTTCGCGATCGTCGATTCCCAGAACAAGCCTGCCAACGCGCTGGCTCCTTTGTCGGGAATGGGCACGAAATTCACATTGGAAGGCAACAACATTGTGTGGGTGCGTCACCTGATCGGCGTGAAGGACGCGCAGTTCAACGGCACGCGCGTCATCATCAAGTCGTTCGTCATGGACAGTGAGTTTTTGAAGAAGTTGATGGAGGGGCAGGAGAAGTACGGGAGCGATGTCGACTTGATGATGCCGACATTCAAGGACGGGGTGAATGAGCTGAAGCAGCCGCAGTACGGGCTGGCGTTTCTGGCGAGCAACGGCCAGGAGACGCTGCCGGTGATGGTGGACAATTCGGACATTGCCGATCTGACGACGTTCACGGTGCCGGTGCTGGTGCAGCACGCGACGCTGGGCGAGCAGCCGATGCGCGGGGTGATTATTTCCAACGGCGTCACGCTCGAGGCGCAGACGCTGATCGTGCTCGTGCCGCAGGGCGAGGGCCGCGTGGTGCAGCAGAAGTTCGAACCGCCCGCGGACACGAAGATCACGCCGATCTTCGAGGTGTACAAGGACGATGGCACGAAGGAACTCGCGGCGATGCAGTCGATGACCTGGGGCCAGGGCGTGCGGTTCATCATGGACTTTCAACCCGCCGGCGATGCTCAGGACCTCTTCGTCGCCGAGACGATGAGCGGAACCGCTTCGGTCGCGCGATACGACTATCGCGTCGAGATCGATCAGCAGTATGCGACTGCCAAGACGAGCTGGCAGGGCTATCAGCCTGAGCACATCGTCGGAACCTGGGAATGGTTCGCGCTGGGCGAGCAGCAGATACCAATGAACACGACGCTGACGCTAGCGGCGACGGATTCGCCGACGGTCTTCCGCGCGGTCATGGACGCGCCCGACGACAAGGACCCGAATAAGCGTAATCGGATCAACGGCATTTTCTTTTTGGAGCTGGGCCAAAGCGGAAGCCAGCCGTTCTATCGGTTGGTTTTGCCTAAGCCCAATGAACAGCCCGAGGTGCTGCTGGGCGCGATGTGGTGGGTGCCTGAAGGGAACAAGGCACGCATTGTTAATAAAGCGCTCGCCATCGACATCAACATGGTATGGGTTCGCAAGGAGCCGTTCGAACAGGTCGCAAACAACGATGGACCACAGCCCGGACCGCAGCCGGGCCCCCAACCGTTTAATCCCGGTCCTCAGCCGAACCCCCAGCCCAACCCCGGCCCGCAGCCGTTCAATCCTGGTCCTCAACCGGGACCTCAGCCCATGCAGGGCAACGTGCGCGACGCACGCGGGCTGATCTCGCTGAACGTGCCTCAGTCGTTCCAGCAAAACCCGCAGCTCGTGCAGCAAATGAAGCAGTTCTTCCCGGGTTATGATTACACCGCAGTCGACCAGAACCTCACCGCAAGCGTGGAGATCATTCGCTTCGACAACATCAACGATCCGCGAATGGTCATGCAGCAGCTCGACCTGTTTATCCAAAATGTCGGCGGGCAACTGCAGATACAGGACCAGCGTCAGAACGTCATCAACGGCGCTCAGGTCATGTCTTCTCAGGGCATGATCATGACCCAGCAGGGCGGCTACGGCGTGGGCATCAACCTCGTCCAAACCCGAGGCGGAATCGTCGCAGTCAACTTCTCGCTGCAAAACCAAATGATGGGCCAGCAGGCGTTGCCCGTGCTGCAGCAGATCATCGGCAGTCTGCAAGTCGCGAGGTAGGCGCGGGCGACGAAGTAGCGCCAACTGTCACAAGAGTCTGCACAATGGCCGGCGTGAAGAAATCCGGTGTGAAATCTGGTGTGACGAAATCTGGTGTGACGAAATCTGATGTGACGAAATCTGATGTGACGAACTCGAGTTCCTACTCCTGGCTCCTGCGCGGCTCGTTCTCTCCCGGCCGGGTCCGCGCAAGGTGGACGACTTCCACCCGGCGCATCGATCCGGACATCGAACACGCCATCGACGTCGCATGGACGACCACTCTCCAACGGCCTGGCGTGACGCTGTTCGACGGCCCGGTCGTGCGATGTGAGTCGTTCGGAGTGGCCGCCGATGAAACGCTGGAACTCTCGATCTCTCGAACGAGCTACAAGATTTGCGTCGGCACGCACTTCATCAATCCGCACTTTCCGCCCGACGTGAGGGCCAATCTCATCGGCGCATCGACGGGCGTGATTTCGAGCGACGGCCATCTGCTGATGGGCGTGCGGAATCATCGCGTGGCGTATTACCCGGGCAGGGTGCATCCGTTCGCCGGGTCGCTCGAGGTGCGCGAAGTGGTCGATGTGTTCGAAGATGCCAGGCGTGAAATTCTTGAAGAGATCGGCGTCCAATCGAGCGAGATCACATCGATAAGATGCATGGGCATCGCGCGGGATGAGGTGCTGTTTCACCCGGAGCTGATCTTCATCGCCCGCACATCGCTGTTGGCCAGCGAAATTGAATCACGGCTTGATAAGGACGAGCACGAGTCGGTGGTGCGGGTGGCGAATATCGAAGACGAAAGGCTTACGCCGATTGCCAAGGCGATTGCAAATTTGAAATCTCAAATTTGAAATCTCAAATCTCAGATCTCAAATCGTCCTGACCGTCAGCTGCTTCACGACGTCGATTGTCGCGGTGCTCTTATTGAGCGTGTAGAAGTGCAGCCCGTCGATGCCGTGGAACATCAGATCGCGGCACTGATTGGCGGCGTATTCGATCCCGGCCTTGTAGACGGCGTCGCTATCCGCTTCGAGCGGCTCGAGCTTGTTCAATAGTCGATTGGGAATCTTCGCGCCGCACATCGTCACGAACCGCTTGATCTGCGACACGTTCTGGATCGGCATGATGCCCGCGACGATTGGGACATTGATTCCCGCTCGGCGGCAGTCGTCGCGAAACCGAAGAAAATCATTGTTGTCAAAGAAAAGCTGCGTCACGATTGCGTGCGAGCCGCTGTCTACTTTGGCCTTGAGGTGCTCGAGATCGCGATGAATGTTCAGGCATTGCGGATGGCCTTCGGGAAAACCCGCGCAGGCCACGAAAAAGTCGTTTCGGCCGCGGGTGTATTTGACGAGTTCGTCGGCATGTTCGAAGCCGCCCGGCGTTTTGGTCCACACGCTGCTGCCCGGAGGGTCGCCGCGAAGTGCGAGAATGTTGTGAACGTTGGCAGCCCAGAGTTGGTCGAGGATCGCGCCGATCTCGTCGGCCGTGTGCCCGACGCACGTCAGGTGCGCTAAAACGTCGATTCCAAGTTCATTTTGAATCTTTCCCGCCAGCTCGATGGTCTTGGAGCGCGTGCTCCCGCCCGCGCCGTAGGTGACGCTGACATAGCTGGGCGAGAGCGGCCTGAGCTGCTCGATCGTCTGATAGAGTGACGTCCAGCCCTCGTCATTTTTGGGCGGAAAAAACTCAAAGGAGACGGTCGGCTGGTCCGGCTTGAATAGGGCGTCGAGTCGCATGGTGTGAGACTACAATACACACAATGTAAGGCATCGCCAACTCATTCATCCATAAATCCGGATGAACGGATGCTTCCGCGACTTTCAAACTTGCGAAAAAGCGGACAAAATGTAGCACGCCCCGTTTGTGGAGTAGAAAGCGGGCAAAAGCAGTCTATGATGTCCCTGCCGCCGTCACAGTCGTCATCGTCAGATCGGGTGATGAAGTTCGCGGCGTGCATGAGTCGATAAGCCCCATAATGTATGATGTGTCAGGTTCATGAGTGTAATCACCATGAACTCGGGAATTACGGATAGTCGGTTTCGTAAGCAGCGAATTTTTCGAGCCAAGACTTTTCGAGCCAAGACTTTTCGAGCTAGGACGTTTCGAGCTAGGATTTCTCCAACCAGGATTTCTCACAGTGCAAGAATCAACACAGGCCGTTCAGACATTACCGTTTACATTCGATTCCGTGGCAGCCAACACGGACATCAACGCCGATCCCCACGCCCACTTGGCAAATGGCAAGCAGGCCGACGACGGGCACGAGCACCACATCGACGACCACATCACCGCCAGCACTAAGATCGCAACACTGCTTGCGATCATCCTGCCGGCAATAGGACTCGCCGCGGCGATCTACTTCTCGTGGGGCGGCTACTTCTTCACGCATCACCTGGTCATGCTGATCGCCGGCTACATGCTGACGGCCATGGGTATTACCATCGGCTTCCACCGCTACTACACGCACAAGTCGTTCGAGGCCGTCGTGCCAGTCAAGGCGGCATTGGGCATTCTCGGGTCGATGGCGGTCGAAGGGCCGGTCTTCACCTGGGTGAGCCGTCACCGTCGTCACCATCAGCATTCTGATGATGTTGATGATCCGCACTCTCCCCACCATCACGGCGAAGGTGTGATGGGCGTTGTCAAAGGCGCCTGGCATGCTCACGTCGGCTGGCTCTTCGACAAGGACAAGCCGGGTCTTGATCGTTACATTCCCGACATCACTTCGTCCAAGCTTAATCAGCGCATCGACAAGCTCTTCGCCTTCTGGGTCGCACTTAGCCTGATCATCCCCGCAATCATCGGCGGGCTGATCATGGGCACATGGATGGGCGTATTCCTTGGCTTCCTGTGGGGCGGCCTCGTGCGTGTGCTGGTCGTTCACCACATCACCTGGAGCATCAACTCGGTCTGCCACATCTGGGGATCGCAGGACTACAAGAGCCACGACGAATCCCGCAACAATGCCCTCTTTGGCATCCTCGCTTTCGGCGAGGGTTGGCACAACAATCACCACGCCTTCCCCGCATCCGCGCGTCACGGCCTGAAGTGGTGGCAGTTCGACTCCAGCTACATCATCATCAAGACCCTGGAAAAAGTCGGCCTGGTTTGGAACGTCAAACTTCCCTCGCCCGAGCACATGGCCAAAAAGGCGCTCGTGAAGGCAAGCTGAGTTCGCATCAATTATTCATCAAACTCAAACACGTGCCCGGCCCTGCCGGGCACGTTTCGTTGAAGGAGTCCGTGTAGACGCTTTCTTCTGCTTGCCAAACTTTACATCCCTGTACACATCCTTCAGGTCGATCTCAAGTTTCAAACTCTTGAGTTTGATCGACGACTCCAGGCCCTCTGCGAACGTCACGGACCACGACCCGTCCTTCCGCCGAATCAACGCTTCGATGCGCGGTTCGCTTTGCGACACTAGCACATACTCCTGCAATGTGGGAATTGATATGTAGTCTGTCAGTTTCTCAAGGCGATCGACTTTCTCGCTCGACTCTGACAAGACTTCAAAAAGAACTTTCGGATTGGTTACAGTTCCTCGAACACGGTCTGCGGGTGTGGTTTGAAGTGGGCCGCAAATGACGCTGAGGTCGGGATAACGGACGCGGCCTTTGGGCGTGATGATGCGAAGGTCGCTGTCGTAGGCCCGGCATTTCCCTCCGGCCAAGCGATTTGCTATCGCAACTGTGAGGTTTGTCTTAATTAGTGAATGCTCGGGCATGCCGCCCGTCATCGCAACCATAGACCCGTCGACGAATTCGCTCTTGGTTTCTGCCGCATTCTCAATCACGAAGTAATCGCGAAGCGTCATTGCCCGGCCGGTTGATCTTTGCGGTGCAAGTCCCATGTGAATCAACATACCATGGGATGCGTCGTCCTGAACGCACTCTTTGCAAACTTGTTCAATCGGCGGCGGGAGACGTTGCGGGCAGGGCGAACGACTCATCCACCGCCAGCCGCATGATCTTTCCGCTGCCTTTGGTCGGAACTGCCCGCCCGTTCTTCATCTCAATTTTTCCCATGTCCACGATATACAGCGCGCCGTCGGGTCCGAACTTCACATCAATTGGCCGTTCGATCGCACCCCTATGCTTTCCCCCTCGCTGCCCACGCTGTTTGTACAGAAGGTGCGCGGGCATGCCCTGTGTGTTGTAGACGAAATCGGTGACTTGACGTGTGGTTGGATCGAGCAGGACCACGCGATATCCGACGGGCCGTTTGAGCGGGAAATTACTGGTGGCAAATGGCGCGCGGTCTCCCGAGAGTGCGATGATAAGGTTGCCTGCAAATGGCTTGAACGGCCTGTCGAGTTCGCCCGGTACGAATTCGACCTTGGCCGCCCCGGAAAGCGAGGGGAAGACGCCTCGCAAAAGGGTTTCGCGATCGGGCCTGATGAGGCCCGAGGCTTCGTGGTCGATGAGGAAACCGACTTCGGGGTAGCCGGTGCGGAGCAGAAATTCGCGTGGGGGCTGAAAGCGTGTTTCAGAAATCGGCGAGAGGTCGGCGGAGAAGTCGGGCCAGCCGTACCAGACGGCCCCGCCCAGGGGCACGCGAAGGACGGCGTCCGGGTCGTCTTTGACGGGCCTGGTTCCGCGAAGTTCCATGCCCTGATTGGCGACAAAGAGGTTGCCGAACTGGTTAAAGACCAGGCCGCGTGGGTTTCGCAGGCCGTGGGCTTCGACGCGAAGATCGCCGCCGCCCGCCGAGATGGAATAGACGGCCGCGCCGGGCTTGTCTGAAGGCGAGCGCGGGATGCGAAGTGCGGTGCTGAGCGCGAAGGGCTGGTAAGGCGCGGTGACGGCGATGTCGTCTCCGCCGAACAGGCCGCCCGTGGGGTTTCGGGTGTCAAAGCGTGAGCCGAGCAGTCGCAGGTCGACGGCCGAGACGTCGGCAAGGTCGCGGTGCGTACGTGCCCAGCCGCTCGCCCAGTTGTCCAGCCCGACGACGCCGCTGTTGGTCGCACTTCCGACGCCGAAATACAGTCGACCGTTGACTGGATGAAACGCCAGATCAGTCACCGAGTGATCGCCTTTTGCGGGCAGATCGCTGACGACGGTTCGGCGTCGGCCGTCGTAGGTGAATGCACTGACGACGCCCTGATCGTTGATGTCGCGATGGCTGACAAAAATCTCGCCGTCCTTCAGCGCGATCCCGCCGATGGGTCCGTAAATTTTGTTCGCTGTTTGGAACAGGCTCGATAGCAGGGGAACGTGGGCCGGATAAATTTCGCGCCTGATCCCGCCGACGGTGAATGCGACGATCCGAGGCGGCAGCTTACCGATGCCGCCCAAGGCCACGACGATCGTGCCGCGGCTTGGGGTGTTGCTGGTGTCGAAGGCGATCGCGGTGGGCGTATCAAGATCGGCGATGAAGGTTGTGAGTTCGAGTCCGCTGGGCCGTTCGACGACCGCGCGGTCGATGGCGACGCGCTTGTCGAGAGGAATGATCCGCGGGCCGCCCACGCAGCCCGTCAGACCTGCCGCCATCACAATCGCAGTCGCCACGAGGGCCGCAATCAGGCGGACGGGTCTGTTTGTCGTTGCCATCGTAGCTGTTCGCGTCATAAGTCGGTTGACTGGGAGTGACATCACTTGTCTGACATCATGACCAACGGCCACGGAGTTTCAAACCTCATCGCGATGAATTAGGACAATGGCACCTCTAGGCATCGGCAATCGAGTCGCCCGAAGGGTGAATAAGAGCCTGCATCGCACCGGCGTGAACTTTCCAACTAATTGGCAAAGCGTCGGACGCTTTCCAACTTTTTGGCAAAAAATGGAAATGCGTCGTCGCATGTCTCATAATCGACGGGATGGAACGCTCTCAGTTCAAAACAGACTCTGCCGGGGAAGTGCGTCAAATGCCGAGCGGCTATTTGTGCTTTATCCCTAAGGCGCCACCGATAGAGTTGGATTTCAACCCGTTTGTTTTGTTGCTCTCGCGAGCCGACGCGGCCTTAAGCGAGTTATCGGGGACCGGTCGTTATCTACCCAATCCTCATTTGTTGATCAGACCGTATCTGCGTCGCGAGGCGGCCGCCTCGACGAGGGTCGAAGGCACTCAGGCCGACATGAACGATCTTCTGGTGGACGAAGTCGTACCGAAGTCCACAGCATCTTCCAGTGATGTTGGAGAGATTCGCAACTACGTCGATGCCATTGAACAAGGCATAATGAAATTACAAGTACTGCCATTTGCAGGGAGGCTCGTGCGGGAATTGCACGCCATCCTGATGCAGGGAGTCAGGGGTGACAAACTAACGCCGGGCGAGTTTCGAACCAGCCAAAATTGGATCGGTGGGAGCGGGCCTTCGGACGCTACGTTTGTTCCGCCGCCACCGGACGAACTTTGGCGATGTTTCGGAGAGTGGGAACAGTTTGCCAACAACTCCGGCCGGCTTCCTGATTTGGTCCAGTGTGCATTGCTTCACGCCCATTTTGAGACGCTTCATCCTTTCCTCGACGGAAACGGTCGTATCGGCCGGTTGCTGATGATGCTGTTCTTGATTCACCGACGGCGACTCAGTGCGCCTTTGCTATATACGTCGGCGTACATAGAACAAAACAAATCCGAGTATTACGATCGCCTCCAGCGGACTCGAACTCACGCTGATTGGACCGGCTGGGTCATTTTTATCCTCACCGCCATAGAACGTAGTGCAAGGGGTGCAGTGATTGATGCCAACAAATTGATCTCTCTTCAAAAGAGTCTCCACGACCGTGATGAATTGAACGGAAAGTTCAGGGAGCAACGTCTCTGCGATCAGCTATTTGACAATCCATACATCAATATCGCTCGCGCCAAAAAACTCCTGGGTGTTTCTGATACGACCGCATCACGGATCATCAACAAGCTTCAGTCCATAGGCATTCTCGAAGAAGTGACTGGAAAATCATGGGGACGTGTTTGGGTGGCCCGGCCCGTGCTTGCTGCGCTGAGTTTTCCAGGCCTCGAGCAATCGCCAGGCAACTGATATGAGTCGCTGACTTAAATCCACATACACGATTCGAAGTAAAAAGTTTTCCTCCTCGCTCCCTCTCGATACGCGTGCTATTCTCCGCAATCAATGATCATCCAACGCTCTCTATCCAATCGGCTTGCCAAGACCAAGTCCCTCTATATCGCGTGCGCCACGTTCGCGATTGCGGGCCTGGGCGTCGGAGCTGGGTGCGCGTCAAACACATCAAAGACGTCCTCTGTATCGAATTCCGCAGCGGTTTACGATGATGTTAGTACCGCATCACTGACTGCCTCCGACCTTCTTGACCGCGCCCGCAAATCTCTTGTGGTCGTACGATACGTCTTCGACGGTGAAGCGGGGCGGCGTGAGTTCGAAGGCGTCGGCACGGTCGTCGCTGCCGACGGCACGACGATGACCACGATCGGGCTTTTTCCTTCGCAGATGCCTGATGTGCAGATCACCGGCGTCAAGATCGTGATCCCGCCGGGCGTGACGGGCGATGACGAGCTGGAAATCGACGCGGAATTTGTCGGCCGAGATGAGCGTGCGGATGTCGCATTCGTCAGGCCTCTCTCTCTGTCGACGACCGCGCCTTCAACCCAAAAGGCAGCCACCCGCCCGACGCACACCTTCACCGCGATGGTGCCCGCCAGCGTCCGCCAGCCCCTGATCGGCGAAACCGTTATGGGCGTGGGCCTCTTGCCCAAAGGCTCGGGCTACGGAGCGTATCTGACGGAGGCGAAGATTTCGTCGATCCTGCGCGGGCCTGTGCCTCAGGTGTTGGTGGCCGGGCAATTGCCTGTGGTCGGTGCACCGGTGTTTGATCGCTCGGGCAACTGGGTGGGCTTTGTGCAAGTTCAGGAAGGGCAAATTCCGCTATTGAACAATCCGCAGAACGAGCTGGCGCCGTTGCTGGCGTCGCCGATCTTTTACGTACCCGCCGCGGATTTCGTCGATGCAATTGCCGACTTGCCCAAGTCCGGGGTGCGGCGCGAGCTTCCGCATCTGGGGATCGGGCAGATGACGGGTTTGTCGCGTGAGGTCGCCCAGGCGTATGGAATTGATTCGAAGCCTGCGATACAGATCGGCGATGTGCCGCCGGGCTTTGCGGCTGCGAATGCGGGGCTCAAGTCGGGTGACATTATCGTGTCTGTGAGCGGTAAGCCTCTTGAGCGCGGCGATCTTCCCGAAGAGCTTCCGATGATTCTGGTTCGCAGGCTCCAGCGGGCGAACGTCGGCGATACGGTCGTGATGGGCGTCGTGCGCGAGCCGAATGGCCTGGCAGTTGATATGCCCGTGACGCTGGGCGCACGTCCGCCGCAGGCCGGTCAGGCGACACGATACTTCGCCGACGATCTTGGTTTTGCGTCTCGTGATATTGTTTACGACGATCGATATCGCTCGAAGCTCGATGCCGCATTCGTCGGCATCGCGATCGCCTTCGTCAAGCCGCAAAGCGCCGCGCAGGCGGGCGGACTTCGGCCCGGCGACCTGGTCACACGCCTGAACCAAACCCCCGTCACCTCCATCTCTCAGTTCAAGACCGACTACCAATCCTTCCGCAAGGCCAGCGTCAAGGAAGCCGTCGTTCTCGAAGTGCAGCGCGGCGTGGATACGCAGATCATCCGCATCGAGCCGCCGCGGTGATGCGATATTAAATGCCTTTCGACGTGCGACGGGTAACGCACACCGGGCAATATCCATTTCGGAATTAACCAGCCGCGACGTCACCAACTCACTCCCTGGCGGTCGTGGCTCGTTAAAAAGCCACTGTCAATCGCAGACTTGGCGTGGCTGATCCGGGTTTGGCGTTTGATCACACATCACCGTCATGAATCAATTACCAACGCCGCCGCTCGTGCCCTCGCGCCTGGCCCCGTTACTCAGGCCGATCGATGCGTTCTTGTCTGCGGAGTCGGCGGGCGGAATCGTGCTGATCGTCTGCGCGGTAATCGCGCTGGTATGGGCGAATTCACCGTGGGGCGATAGCTACGGGCACTTCTGGCACACCAAGGCGTCCATAGGCGCGGGTTCGTTCACGCACGCCATGTCGCTGGAGCATTGGGTGAACGACGGGCTGATGGCGATTTTCTTTCTGCTGGTGGGTCTTGAGATCAAACGCGAGCTTTTGATTGGAGAACTGGCGTCGGTGAAGAAGGCGGCATTGCCTTTTGCCGCGGCCGTCGGCGGGATGGTCGTGCCCGCACTGATTTTTGCCGCTATCAACTATAACGGCCCGGGCGCGGTCAGTTGGGGCGTGCCGATGGCGACCGACATCGCCTTTGCCGTGGGCGTGTTGGCGCTGGTCGGTCGCTACGTCCCCACGTCGGTGAAAATTTTTCTGCTCGCGATCGCCATCGTTGACGACCTGGGCGCTGTGCTCGTCATCGCGTTCTTCTACACCGGGCAGGTATCGCTGAGCCCGCTGGCGGTCGCGGGGGGTTTTCTACTCGGCCTGATCACGCTCAATTTGCTTCGCGTACACCGGCCGATGCCTTACATCATTTTGGGCATCGGTCTTTGGGCGGCGACGCTGTTCAGCGGCATCCACGCGACGATCGCAGGGGTGCTGCTGGCGTTCACCATTCCCGCGACCAGGCAGCTGCAGGAACAATCTTTTATTGACTACATGCGCGACATGCTGAAGGTGTTCGAAAAGGACGCGACTGCCGTGCCCGACAAGATCACCAACGACCAGAGCCACGTCCTTGCTGCAATGGAGAAAGCCTCGCAGAGCGTGCAGATCCCGCTCGCCCGCGTCGAACACGCGCTGCTCCTGCCCGTGAGCTTTCTGATTGTTCCCCTGTTCGCGCTCGCCAATGCGGGCGTCGATGTGCGGTCTGGTGCGAGTGCGGCGCTGGCGAGTCCGATCTCGTGGGGCATCGTGCTGGGCCTGGTTGTTGGGAAGTGCGTGGGCGTGCTGCTGGCGTCGTGGATCGCACTCAAGTCGGGTCTTGCCACGCTTCCCACTGGTGCGACCGTCCGGCATGTTGTGGGCGTTTCCTTCCTGTGCGGCATCGGGTTTACGATGTCTCTGTTCGTTGCCAACCTCGCCTTCCCAACGCAGGCGGATCTCCTCTCGCAGGCTAAGCTTGGAATTCTCGCGGCGTCGCTCGTCGCGGGCATCGTGGGCGGGGGAATCATCGCGTTCGCCCCGCCGGCGATCAAGACTTCATCAGACACCTCGCCAAAACCGACGGGCGGCCTGTGAGTCGCTAGACAAGTTTTTTCTTTAACACCGGGCGGCGTTTATGTGAGGCTTGGATTCGCAAGCGTCGTGGGAACACCGGCAATGAGTTTCTTGACGATGAAGATGAAGACGCCAGTCAATAGCAGGTTCAGCGCCAGCGACAAAACGGCGACAGTCAGTATTGGCCCACCGATGCCGTAGCTGAGGCTCACCACCAGCACGCCTGCACCGACTTCCCCTCGTGGAAACATTCCTATTGCCACCGCCAGGCGTTCGCGCCAGTGTGCTTCACGTTTGTAACAAAACGCGGGGAACATCTTTCCGATGTTGCTGATGACGGTGATAACCAGCACGTGCACAGCAATCATTCCCCACCCTGGAAACGCGTATTTCTCGGCCATGAGCGCGGGGTCGACGCCGTCGTACTGTAATGTGTCGCCCGGATCGACATAACTCACGGGCTGGCCGTCGATCGACTCGCGTGCGCCGGTTTCGATGGCCGGCATGCTCAGTCCGACGAGCACCATAAACAACGCGCTGATGATGACACTGGCGCGGGCATCGTTGGCGCTGTGGGCCATGTCGGGCTGATGTTCGTGGGTTTGTCCGTGCGAGCTTTTTATCATACAGCCGAGCACGAACGCCGGGAGCAATACTTCGATGTGAATCGGCACCATCGGGTCGTGGGTTTTGCTGAGTCGATAGATGATGTCTGATACGCCGGTGATGATGGCGGCGTAAGTGAGTGTCGCGACCCAGCCGGTTGGCAGTCGAACCGTGTTGAGGTATCGCCAGGCGAGCGTGAGCATGATGACAATCAGCACCACGATCACCATCAGTTGCCACTTGAAACCCACCATCATGATCTTGAGCGGGATCATGAGTAATATCGTGTCAAGGTCGTCGAAGATCGCTAGAATTCGGGCCTTTTTGAAGACCCATGTCGCCGCGAGTCCTGCGGCGGCGAGCATGCTGAACAGCACGCCCGCGCTGGTGGGTGACGCGAATCGCGACGCCAGCAGGGCCTCTTTCCAGAGGTCGGGCGTTCCCCACAGACCTTGCGGTGCCATGACGTAAACGAAATACAACGCACAAAATATCCACGGAAACGCCGCCGCCGTAAACGCGATGGCGTAGTCTTTGACGTATTTGCCCGGCCGTGATTTGTCGATCTCGAACTCGTAACCGACGTGGATCATGATGAACGACAGCGCCAGCATGGTCGCCAGCGTGATGGGGACTCGGACGGCCCGCGGAACGTCGCCCATGAACTGCGAGGCAATCAAGCCAATCACCAGGAGCAATGAATAGAGAAGTACTTTTTGCATCGATAATCCATCCTTGGCAGATTGAAACGCGTCGCTCGAACGCACCTTAGTCACAGACGCGGCGCGTGTCGAGTGAACAATTCACAAATGGAAATGTGAATGGATTTGCGAGTGGACATGCTGGCTTTCTTAGCGTACGCGGGTGCCACGTTCTGCTACTCCAGAGCGTGTGGAAAAAATGTCATTGCGACCGCCTTTCCTGTTGATCTCCTGATATGGATGAAGGAATATATTCGACAATGTTTGTCGGTTTAGCAGGTGTGGGGCACGCTCTGTAATAGCAGAGACGTGTCACCCGAAACCGCAATCGTAAATCTTAGCCATGATGTCGCAGCAGCTTATCGAGACGGCCGTTGCAGCGCGCGGACGTAAATGGGCCGAGGACCGCGTGCGTTTTAAGACAAGTTGAGATACATTTCGCATCGCGACGGAGCGCGATGCAGCGTTGCATGTGGCTTTGATCGCGTGTTTTCACGGAGAATTCACCATGTCAAAGCGATCTGTGTCGAAGCCACCTTTGTCAATGCGATCTGTTGCTGAAGTTCTTGAAGCCCGTCGCCTGCTCGCAATTACGCTCGAATTTTCTCCGATCGTCGCGGCCGGGACGCCGCACGCGGCCAGTACAGATATTCAAAGGCAATCGACGGTGGAGTTCAATTCCACCGCCAGCCGCGGCGTGGTCGCGTGGTCGGGTGAAACGTCGTCAGGCAACTTGGATATTTTGATCCGCCGGATTGATGCGGCGGGTTCGTATCTGGGTGCTGCGGTCGTCGCCAACACCACGACCGTCGGCCCGCAGACTTCGCCTCAGGTGGCGGTGTTCGACAACGGGTCGTTCGTCGTCGGGTGGCTCAGCAATAACGGCGGGAACCGCAACATCGAAGCGCGCCTGTACAACGCGGACGGCACGCCCGCCGCGAATCAGTTTACAATGATCGACAACACGTTTGACAATGAAACTTTCGATATTGGTAGCAGCGGTACGGGTGGGTTCGTTGTCACAACGGGGGGTTTCAACTCCGACGGAGACGCCGGCGGCGTTCGCGGTAAGCGATTCGAGGCCGACGGCGACGAGATCGGCGGGGAGTTCCAGGTCAACACCACCGCAACGGGCAACCAGATTAAGCCCGGGATCGACGTCCACACCGACGGATCATTCGTCATCGTCTTTCAGGGAGAGAATTACGACGGCAGTGGATTCGCGACGATCTTCCAGCGCTATGACGGCTCGGGTGTCGCACAAGCCAACAACATTCGCGTTAATACCAACACGCTAGGCACGCAGGGCTCGCCTCGCGTTGGATACGATTCCACCGGCGCGTTCGTGGTCGCTTTCGACAGCCAGGACCCGAATGACGATCCCTCGGGCTTCGGCTCGTTCTTTCAGCGATACAGTTCGTCCGGCGCGACAGTGGGTGGCAACATTCGCGTCAATACGACGACAACCGGCGAACAGCAGCAGCCCGACATTGCGGTGAATCCGGACGGATCATTTGTGGTGGTGTGGCAAGACTCGACCGCCGGCCGACTTGATGCGAGATATTACAACGCTTCGGGCGATGCGATCTCCGAGCCGCAAACACTTATCACCTCCGCGATACTCAACACCCAGCAGCCCGCGGTGACTTCAATCAGCCCGACGCGGTTCGCCTTCAGCAACGCCATCGGCACCAACGGCGCGGATGCCGTCTGGGGCGTGTCGAAAAACCGCGTGGTCATTACCGGCACATCAGACAGTGACATACTCAGCCTGACCACCAACCAGCAGGTCACCACCTTGACCGCCAACGACGGTACGGGCGATGTTGTCTTCCCCGTTGCGAATGTCGAAGACGCGATTCTTCAGGGGCTCGCGGGCGATGACTCGATCTCGCTTTCCGAGTTCGCCGGAGTGCCGACCAGCATTTTCGGCGGCGACGGAAATGACATCATCGAAGGTTCGTCAAGCGGCGGGACCAACATCGCACGCGGCGACACGATCTCCGGCGGCAACGGTGCTGATCTCATCTTGGCTCAAGGCGGCGACGATGTCATCGACGGCGGAAGCGACTCCGACACCATCGACGGCGGCGACGGCAACGACACCATCCGTGGCGGCGGCTCGCCCGACACGATCAACGGCGGCAACGGAAACGACTTCATCCGCGGCAACGGCGGGGCCGATCGCCTGATCGGCGACAACGGTAACGATCGACTCTTCGGCGATGCCGGTAACGACACGCTTTTCGGCGGCGAGGGACGTGATCAATTCTTCGGCGGCGGCGGGTTCGATTCCGCAGCCCGTCGCGGCACGGAACTCATCAGCAGTATCGAAGACCCCAGCCTGGCTGAACTGATCA
>JBBQKP010000022.1:0-26813 GCA_038326995.1 Tepidisphaerales bacterium | reverse complement strand
TCGGGCTCGATGCCGACGGGCAGGCCGTCGCCCTGATCGAGCGCGACGAGCGTTCCGTCGGCCTGTCGCAATATGCCAAACCCGTGGCCCGCGTCGGTGTACGTCAGGGTCATCTTCGCGGTGTCGATCACGCCCGCCCAGAGCGTGACGAATTTGTTGGCGGGCCGACGCGGATTGATGAACGCCGAGAGTTGTCGAACCGACGCCGCGACGTCGCCCTGCGTTGACACCAGCCTGGAATGGAAGAAGCCCTGCGTGGTGGACATGAGCACACCGGCGGCCATGCCTTTACCGGTGACGTCTGCGACGGCGAAACCGATGCGGTCGTGTGATTCGTCGAGTTCGATGACGTCGAAGAAATCGCCGCCGACGGTTTTTCCGGCGCGTGATTCACCCTCGATCCCGATGCGTGCGAACGTGTGCCTGCGGGCGGGCAAAATGTATTGCTGTGCGGCGGCGGCGGCGTTCAGGTCGCTCTTCATCTCCGCTTCACGCTTTTCCATTTCCGATCGCTTGAGATTCGCCAGCGCCATCGAGGCGATGTGTCCCAGCGCGGTGGCGAATGCGGACGCGTCCGGGCGAATTCCCGCGGTGGTCGCGCCCGTCGCCCGGCTGTCGAGATACAGAAAAGCGGCCGGCGTTGTTCCGAGCATGAGCGGCACGCACATCGCCGCGGTGATGCGAAGCTGCACCATGCTCTGGCTCATGCTCGATTCGCGTGTGGTGGAAACTTCGACCACTTGCCCGCCCGATGCGCCCGCCAATAGCGAGCGGCTGAACGTCGGTCGCTGTGCCCCGGCATCGCCCGACATGCTCGAAGCGAGCACTTCGTACTGACCGGCCGTGTCGAGCGGACGCAGGACGAACGCGTTCTGAAGCCCCGTGCCCCGTGCCGCGCCTTCGATGACGCGCTGTGCGAGTTGCTTCTCGTCGGCGGCGGTGTGGACGGACGCGGCGGCCTCGAGAAGCAGCGTAAGTAATTCGCGCGCTAACGGCTGCTGCTGATCCGCCGTCACCGGGCGAACGACCGTCTGGCCCGTGTCGTCAGAGAGCTGCAGCCCGCGCTTCTTTGCGGTCTTGGAGAATAAAAACGTCCAGGGGGCGATGCGAATCAGGTCGCCCTCGCTCAGCGGCAATTCGTCGTTCTTTTCGAGGCGCCTGCCGTTGACGAATGTGCCCCAGCGGCTCTGCTGGTCTGCGATGGACCATTGCCCGCTTTCACTTTGTGCAAGACGCGCGTGGAAGCGTGAAACCTGCTCAGCAGCGACGGGCAGTTTGAGTTCGCACGCCTCGTGCCTGCCCAGGATGAGCGTGCGGGCGTGCGCGGGCAGTTCGACCGTGCCCAGCTCGGGCCCGGAAACCGGGACGAGATACGCGGGCGACCCACTCGGTATGGCGGCGGACATCGCAGAGGCGTGTCGGCCTGAGGCGGTGGTGTTCATCGGGCACGGTTAGGAACGGGAGATCAATTTGAGATTTAGAATTAGATATTAGATATTAGAAATTAGAAATTAGAAATTAGAAATTAGAAATTAGAAATTAGAAATTAGAAATTAGAAATTAGAAATTCGAGATTTGAGATTTGAGATTTGAAATTTGAAATTCTCTACCTCGGGGCGGCACTGCTGAGAGGCGTTTGCCCAACCGGCGCTTTACCAATCAGCGATTCATTAGGCCCCGACTCGCCGATCGGCCGGACAGAATCCGTGGCGGCACGAACGGACGGCGCATCCTGAAGCACGACACTGACGGGCCCGGACCTTGATGCATCGGTCTGCGGCTGATTGATGGTCAGCAGTTTCTGGTCGGCGAGTTTGCTGAGCAAAGCGACGACGTGCGAATAGCTAAAGCCCAGCGTGGGCAGGTCACCCTCGCCGCCGAGTTTGGCAATGACGTAAAGCAGTTCGCTGGGCGAGTAAGCGGTGATGGGCACGGGCACTTCGTTGCCGCGATAGAAGATGGTCACCAGGTCTGCTCTTTGTTCTCCTGAGATGCTGAGCTGAGACTGTTGTGCGGTGAAGATAACGGGCGAGATCAGGCGTGCGGGTTTACCGATGAGCATGATCCGCATCGTGCCGGTGCGGGTGGCGTAGACCAGTGGGTCCTGCGTGCCTGGAATGATGTCGAGGAAGAAGCGGTCGTTGACGTCCCTCGTGAGGGTGATGGGGTCTTTGGCTTCGATCAGCGCGCGGGCGGCCTGGATGCGGATTTGTGCGTCGGGGTCGTTGACGAGCGGCCTGAGCAGCTGCGTGATCTCCGGCGTCGAAGGCAAGCGCGACAGCACGTCGATCGCGTTCAGGCGAAACGGGTGCCCCTTGACGCGTGCGATTCCGGCAAGGGCGATCGGCGCGGTCGGGTCGCCCACGAAGGCGGCGGCGCGAGCGCCTGCGAACGCGATCTCCGGGTTGGGGCTCGCCATCAGGTCCTGCATCGCGGGTACTGCGGGCAGGCCGAGTGCTTCAAGGGCGTAGCTGATGTTGCCCAGCGGCGCATCGGGCTGCTGTGCGACCTTCACGATTTCGCGTGCTTTTGCGGCGGCGAACGCGGGGTCGGCGTTGAAGTAGGTGTGCAACGCGACATTGGCGAAGTGTTCCCAGTCGTTACCGAAACTGGCAGGGACACGGAAAAAGACCAGGCCTTCATCATGCGCACCGGCGGTCTTGTCGCTTCTGAAGGCCTGATCGAGGCGCTTCTCGATAAGGCGGCTGAGTCGTCGCTCGGCGGCGCGGACGCGAAGCGCCAAAGGCCGTTCGCGTGCGACCTTGCCTCCGCCGATTACGATCGCGGAAGTGAGTGAGCGACGCTGCTCGGGGTTGGAAAGATCGGCGTCGAAGGTGTACTGGGGGTTGGTGAAGATCGGCCCGCGTGCGCGTGCTTCGACATTGATACTGCCCGGGCTTCGCGTGCTGGCCCCGCGCTGTGACAAATCAGTGAACCACAAATCCCCGCCCGCAAGGCTGGTGGTGTCGGAGCCCGGCAGCGTCGAAACCTGTATGTCCATTCGCTGGTCTTCACGCGCACCAGGCGGGATGAACGCATCGACGCGAACCACGCTGACGCGCGGGTCTCGCAGAATCTGCTCGGGCGAAATTCTTTCAAAGCCCGGCTGGTTGGCAGAGCCCACGCCGCGCTTGGCCATCTCATTGGTGATGTATTGCCGCACGGAGTTGGAGATGTTCGCGTCGGAGCCGGTGTTCGCGAGGTTGGCAACGACGCCAAAGCCCGAAACCTGATAGGCGTCGGTGTTGGTCAGGTCGGCCTGTTCGAAGATCGTCCCGCGGAGCCAGTCAGGGACTTGCCTCGGCGGGAGCTGCTTATAAAGCGGCTCTGGCGCGGGCGTCTTGGAGACCTGCGATTTACCGCCACATCCTGCCGCGATGAGGGCAGTCGTGACAAGCCCGATCGCGATGGAAGCGGCCCCGAATAATCGGCCGCGCGAAGTCCCGCGCGAGGTCCCGCGCGAGGTCCCGCGCGAGGTCCTCGGCAAGTCTAATGTGTGGATCGCAGTCTTTTTCATGGTGTTATGTCTCTTGATGTCAATCGTGGGCGACAACCAGCACTCAGCTTCAGCTATTCGTTGATCAGCAAGTCTACCGCCGGGGCCTGTGACTTGCTCGGCGAACTTTTCGGCTTGGCAGTTTTCGAGGCAGTCTTTGCGCCGGTTTTCGCGCCGGTTTTCGCGCCGGTTTTCGCACCGGTTTTCGCGCCGTTGTTGGACCCCTGCTTCGATCCATTCGACGTCGCTTTTTCGTCTCCCCGCACATCACCCCGCTGCTGCGTGTCGATGAACAGCTTTCCCTGCCTGGGGTCTTCGAACCGCTTGGCCTCAATGACCTGCTGCGCCTCCTGCACGAGCTCTTCGAGCGTCTTGAACTGTTTGTACACGCTGGCGAAGCGGACATACGCGACTTGATCGAGTCGGCGAAGTCGCTCTGAAATCGCCTGCCCGATGAATTCGGTGGGCACTTCGCGGTCGTGGTGTCGCCGGCTGTCTTCCTCGACTTCGTCGACGATGCGGATGAGTTCATCTTCGGGCACGGGGCGTTTGAAGCACGCCCGCTCCAGGCCGGTGAGAATTTTTTCGCGATCCCAAGGCACGCGCCGGCCGTCCTTTTTGACGACAGTCAGCCGCACGGGGTCTTCAATCCGCTCGTAGGTGGTGAATCGCTTGACGCAGCTAAGGCATTCGCGGCGTCTTCGAATGGAACGCCCGCCGTCACACGACCTGCTGTCGATGACCTTGAGGAATTCCTTGTCGGCTTGGCAATACGGACATCGCATGCGTGAGCCAAAGCGTACCGGCGATCAGTGCCGTGGGCAAAACAACGCGTAGTTGCGGGAAACTGTCTGGACGTGGTTCGAGTCCGCCCCGCGAAGCGGAAGTGTCCGCCGTTCATTCACCATGAAACGCCGACGCAGATCAATGCCACAAAAGTCTGGCATTGATCTGCGTTGCGAATCGTTTACCGGGCGTCGGTGCCCTTCAGCTCGCTCAGGCCCAGCGCTCTCATTGCTGTGATCGCTGTTTACGCTGACGGCGCATGATAAGCGATGACACGAGTGCGAAGGACGCGATGGCGGCAGGCTCGGGGATCGGCAGCACGCGGAACTGCGAGACGATTTGTGGCTGAAGGTCGTTGACGGGGATGCCGTTGACCGTCAACTGTCCCGGGGCGTACCAGGGAACGCCGAAGGTGGTGACCGTCAGAGCCTGGGTCAGCGGGTCGATGTCGAATTCGGTCCAGCCGTAGCTGTTGGTGGCGGTATAGCCGCCCTGAAGGAGCTGGACGCCGTTGAGCGTGGAATCCGCCAGGCCCAGCGGGTTGTAGCCCAGCGGCGTCACTTGGGCGTTGATCGAGGCGACGATGTACGCCTCCTGCTGGGCAGGGGAAAGGCCAAGATAGGTGGCCAATGGAAGCGCACCAGGCAGGCCGAGCTGCGCGGCGATTCCCGCGACGGTCGGGCCGAACGGAGAGGCAAATCCCACCGAACCGGTCGTGACCTCGAATGCGTTGATTCGTCGCTGAACCAGCGTGTTTCCGACGGGCACGCCGTACTGAAGATCGTTCACGAGTGTTCCATGGATATCAGCTGAGACGAACACGACGTTGGTGATGCCCGCCTGCTCGATGAAGCCGAGCAACTGCGACCTCTCGGCAGCGTAGCCTTCGAAGCGATCACTCGCCGCCAGGACGCCCAGGTTCTGCGTCGGCTGGCCGATATTGACGAACTTCCAGGTCGTGCCTGCCTGCTGCATGGATAAGAGGTCGGATTGGATTTGCGTCAACTGGCGACCGCCGAGCAGGGTTCGTCCGGGCGTGTAGGTCGCGCCGATGAACTGACCGACTGCAACCGGATCGGTGAGGCTTGAGGCGGCAGGCAGGCCTTGATCGCGGAAGCTTCGCGCGTCGGCGACGATCACGCCGGCGGTGCTGCCGTAACTGCGGGCGCGGTAGAGATTCGGCAGGCCGTCGGTGCGGGCGTCGCCGATGTTGGAGTACGTCTGGTTGGCCAGGGGCATGTATTCCTGGAAGCTCTGCAGGCCGTTCTGATAGAGCGTCGTGCGATTGATACGGGTTCCGGGCGCGGGGCTATTGAACGCGAAGGGGTTGTTCGTGCCGTTGGCATCCCAGGGTTGATACCCGGCGAAGTCGTTGGTGACTTCGTGGTCGTCGATCATGGACAGGACGGCGGTGTTCTGGCGCACGTCGGCGATGCCGTTGCTGCTCGACTGAGCCGTCAGCACTTCGATGTGCTTGTTGCGGAACTGCTCGATGGTTTCTGACTGGGCGATGCTTCCATTTGCGCTTGATGCGATGTCCTGATAGACGGTATCGCCGAGTTGGACCATGAGGTCGAGATTTCGGCCGGTGACGTTTCGCACGGCCGGGTAGGGCCTAACCTCGCCGCGCCAGTCGCCGGTGACGCCCATTCGAAACGGGACGTTGCCCGAGGCGGCTGGCGTGCGGAAACTGCCGACGAGCGAGGCGCTGGTGCTGTCGGTGGCGCGATAAAAGTATTGGGTTCCCGAAAGCAGTCCGTTGATGATTGTCTTGGCGGGAATACTCGGATCAGCTACGACAACATTCGTACCGACGCCGAAGTTCGGGGTGGTCGACACTTGGAAATCGACACTGCCGACCGTGTCGGTGCGTGCCCAGAGCACGGCCGAGCTGCCAGTGACATCGCCCGCACCGATGCCGTTGGGAAGCCCGGCGTGGGCGACTGAATGGACGGCCGCCACGGTCGCAAGAATCATCATGTGAACTTGCGCTTTCATTCGGACTTGATTTCGAACGCTCATTTTTTCTCTCCGGGGTAAAGGTTGATTTGAGCCGTAACGATGCCCCGGCCGTGTGATGAGCGGATGAAGTTCACGTGAGTGCCGCGCTAAATCAGAAATGACCGAGCTTTGAATCTCGGAACTTCGTGGCCGAATACGACCGGCACGATCAACGCGGATGATGGCGGGCTGAGGAGTATTACCACTTCTGATATTTATATTTTTTCTCTGGCGTCCGACTTCCGGCCCGTCCGGCAGGACATGTTCGTTCTTCTGCTCATTGAAACCGCATCCGAACAGCGCCCATCAAACCACTTCAACCGACCGAGGCCGAATGACCAGATAGAGAATGGACGCGATGATCAGGATCGCCAGGGCGATGTAGGCGGCGTTGGGTGCGCTGGCGGGCGGAAACACGACGCGAAAGAACAAAAGGCTCGTGCAGGTCAGCGCGCCCAGAATCGGCACGAATGAAGGCACTTCGAAGCGTCCGCGTGCCTCGCCGGGCCGATGTTTAACCACCAGCAGGGCGATGTTCACGACGGTAAACACGCTGAGCAGAAGCAGCACGGTGACGGCCCCGAGTTCCGCGAGCTTGCCCGTCAGCATCAATGCGATGACCAGCACGAGCAGCACAAAAACCGCGACGTGAGGCGTCTGGCGTTTTGCGTGAACTTTTCCGAGCACTTTGGGCAAAAGCGATTGACGGGCCATGCCGTAGACGAGGCGCGAGCCCATGACGTAGTTCAAGAGCGCGGTATTGGCGACGGCGAAAATGGTGATGACGCTGAACAGGTTGGGCGAGAACCACGGCGCGGCCTTGGCGACGACGCCGCGCAGCCCCTGCTTCACCAACTGATCATTCGGCAAGCCGACCGACACCGCCGTAATCGCCACGGCGATATAAACCACACTCGCAATCAGCATCGCGCCGATCAGGCCGATCGGAATCGTCGTCTCTGGATTTTTCGTTTCCTCGGAGACGTTCAGGATGTCCTCAAACCCGATGAAGCTGAAGAACGTCAGGACCGCGCCGCTCATGACAATCGAAACCGTAAGCGCCTCAAACCCATCACCCGACGCCAGCGGCGGGCCTTGCAGAAGATTGACCGAGCCCCAGAACTTGAAGCCGACGACAATGACAAACATCAGGCCGAGAAATTCGATGGTGGTGCAGACAATGTTCATCCACATGCTCTCGCGGATGCCGCGAAAAACGATGAGGCTGAGCAGGCAGAGATAGATGATCGCCATCAGGCCGGGCTGCAGCGGCGACCCCATCTTGACCAGCTCCGCGCCGATCGCGCGCGAACCGGCGGCCATGGATGTCAAACCCGAAGCGACGACCGACAGGCCGACGACGTAAGACAGCATGTTGATACCGAATGCGCGCTGGGTTGCGTACGCCGCGCCGCCGGCCCGCGGATATCGCGAGCCGATGCTCGCATAGCTCAGGCCCGTCAGCAAAGCGGCGACCATCGCGACGGCAAACCCGAGCCACACCGCGTTTCCGAGTTGACCCGCAGCCGTTCCCACCAGTGCATAAATCCCCGCGCCCAGCATGCTGCCCACGCCGAAAAAGATCAGCGTGATCGGGCCGATGGTCCGCTTGAGCTCCGTCGTTGATCCGCCGAGCGAAGGTGAGGGCGATGGGTCGGGCATGATCAAACAGACAGTACGAAAATCATGTGCGGTTGTAACGTTTCAGCCGACTTTCCGTCGACAACGGCGAGCGGATGGTGTTTCGTCCCCTGCGTCGAAATGCAATGTCCTGCCGGCCGGGCCGGAGAAGACGCGTTTCGGGTAGGGCGGGCTTCAGCCCGCCGATGTCGACGGCGAACAACGACGCGGACCTGGTGCTCTGTCACATCTCAAACTTAGAGCAGTTGATGTTTTCGGTGCCACGGACGTCTCGACGGTTCTCAATTAAAAAGAGTGAGAGCGACAGTTCGATTGAATAACACAATTAAAGAGCGATGTTTCCCCACGCGTAGCCGCCAGCTTGCTGGCGCTTTATCGAACCCGGCCTGCACATTAAGCACCAGCAAGCTGGCGGCAACGCGAAGCAGAGCCTGCTGAAGTCGAAAGATCAACAAACATCAGCAGAAAGCCTTAAATTTTGAGGTGACAATGGACTAATTCCAGAAACCCATTGCCTCGACTCAGCTTCATCGCAGCCTTCGTCGCGAGAAGATTACGGTCGATCCGAATCCGAGAGCGCTGCTTAGCGTCATCGGCTCGGCAACCGTCTGCTGAGCGACGGCCAACGCTTTCCTCTGCTGCACTTCGAAAGAATTTCCACTGCCGTACGCGAACTTCGATTCGGGCGGCGATTTCACCATCGGCAGCGTCGCGATCAAATTCGCCGACTTCTGAAGCGTCAGGTACGGATTGGAAAGTGAGCCGGTCGTGTCGATGGTGGTCAGGCCCGAACTATGGCGGAACGCCCGGCGGTGTCGAACGACGGAACGAAACTGCTGATTCTGCTATCGAGTCAGATTGGCGTCTGCTTGCGTGGCAGGCTTCGTCGGTTCCGGTGCTCGCCATGAAAATACCCGCGGCGTTTAACAGGCTGCAGTCGCGCCGTCAGGCTTCGAATCTCGTCAGAAACGGATCGCGTCGTAGACTGCAAATACCATGCGTCACGCGCTGCCGCGCGTTAAAAATTCGCCATGTCCAATGCAACCGAATCACTATTTCCGTTCGAATTCGACGTCGTGGTCGTTGGCGGCGGACCGGCCGGTGTGGTTGCGGCCATCCAGTCGGCGCGGGCGGGCGTGCGGACGCTGCTCATCGAAAAGAGCGGCGTGCTCGGGGGCACCACGGTTCTCAACGGCGTGAACGCGCCGGGCCTCTTCCACGCGTGGGGAAAACAGGTGATCGCGGGCATCGGCTGGGAACTGGTCTCGCGTGCGATGTCTGACGCGCACATGAGCCTTCCGGATTTCACCGACTTCAAACGACCGCACCCTTTGCTACAAATCTGGCTCGATAAAGCAGTCTACGCCGCGGTGTACGACGACGCGTTGGTGCGTTTAGGACCGCGGCTATTGCTGTACACGATGCCGGCAAAGGTCGAGCGAGACGCAGAGCACTGGCGAATCACTGTGTGCTGCAAGGAAGGACTTTCGCCGCTTCGCGCGAAGGTGCTGATCGACTGCACCGGCGACGCCAACGTCGTTCAACTCGCCGGTCTTCAGCTGAACAAAAATCCTGCGCTGCAGCCCGCGACGCTGATGATGCGCGTCGGCGGATACGACACGGCAACGCTGGATCTGCCGCGGCTTGAAGAAGCGTTCGAAGCGGCCGTCAAACAAGGCGAGCTGCTTCGCAGTGACCTGCAGCATTCTGAAAAAGCGGTCTATCGGTTTCTCAGGTCCAACGGGCAGAACTGCAATCACATTGTAGGGGTTGACGGTTCTACCAGCGCCGGCAAGACCGACGCCGAGATCAGCGCCCGCCGCGCGATGATGCGGATTTATCGTTTTTTCAAAGTGCAACCGGGGATGGAACAATTCAAGATCGAGTGGTTCGCGTCCGAGTGCGGCATCCGCGAAACCCGCACGATTCGTGGGCGCGAGCACATCACGGGGCACGACTACACCACCGGCCGCGTATGGGACGACGCGGTCTGTTATAGTTTTTACCCCATTGACATTCACCGCACCGACGGGCATGGGATCGACATTCGCCCGCTGGCCGAAGGCACGGTTCCGACGATTCCACGCTGCGCGATGCTTCCGGTTGGCGCTGAGAATCTGATCGTTGCCGGTCAGTGCATCTGTGGAGATCAGACCGCCTCCAGCGCTTATCGAGTGCAGGCGACCGCCATGGCGACTGGTCAGGCCGCGGGTGTGATGGCGGCGCTGGCGACGATTCAAAATCAAAACGTCGCGAATATTCTGATCGAACAGATCAGAATAATGTTGAAACAATAGGGCGCGATCGTTCCGACTCTGCCGTCGGTAGATTCGCTCATTGGAAGTGAATTTTCGTGAAGACTTGAGAACGATGATTCGCTTCGGGCCCGTCCGGCAGGACATTGCAAGTAGGCCTCACGAAGCAAGACCCTCTACGCAGATTCGGCGGGAGAGTCTCCTGCCGGACCGGCCGGGCAAAATGCGTTTGGGGTAGGGCGGGCTTCAGCCCGCCGATGTCGAAGGCGAACGACTCCGCGGATCACAGCGGCCCAAACTCTGCCTGAATTGTTCCGCTAATACCTCTTGTTGCGGCATTGATTTAGTGCGTCTCAATTGAAAAAAATTCGCTCTTCGCTCCGGGGGTCTCACGATGTGCCGACAAAATCATTTAAATTAATTCTTCTTTTCCGGTGTCACCAGCAGAATGCGGGCCGGGGCGTTGCCCTGCTCAAGAAGATTGCCAGTGGTGAGCACGATCAACTGGCCGTCACGACCGTAAGGCAGAACACGGGTGCAGGCGTCTGCCCCTCAGGCGAGCATGTTCGATATTTTGACGTCGCAATCGATATGGATCACCCGCTGGCCGTTGGTCGCCGCCGCGATGGTTTCGTCGGCGAGGAAGGCGAAGTCGTCGATCGGGCCGAGTTGCGCCGCAAGTTCGACCGCGCCCGTCGGCTTGCCGTTTGCGACGCGCACTCGGCGAAGCTCGCCGCGCGACGAGTTGGACATGTAAAGCCACTCGCCTTGCAGCTTCAGGCCGTTCACGCCGGGCAGCGGCAACGTCTGGGCCGGGTCCGTGGTCATGCTCGGATCGGCGAGCCACACCGCCACGTCGCCGGTTGATGGCGTGAATTGCCAGATGCACCCGGCGATCGAATCCGCAACCAAAACCGCATCGGGCACCAGCTCGACGACGTCGTTGAGAAACTTCGCGTCAGGCGGCGGCGTGGCGCGAATCGGCTTGCCGAGCCGGTTCAGCAACAGCATTTGATTGGTGGCGGTGAACGCAGGCCCCTGGGTGAAGGCGGTGCCGAGTGCGGAGGGGATGATGTCATTTTCGCGAACCAGTACTCTGGCCGGATGAACATCCAGGGTAGCAAGCACCGTCGGCTCGCCGGTGCCTGCCCATCGCAGCAATCGGCGATCAAAAGTAACTCGTGATGATCAATACACCATCGGGCCCGATAGACATGTTCTAGAGAAACGTGCCATGGGGATAGCTCGCGATCGTCGTCACTACTGGAACGGACGAAGCGGGTTTGATCTCGCGCCCGAATGCAAAAACGCTCGGCCGTAACAGTGTCGCGGCGATGCATCCGGTTGCGACAATCTTCGATAATTTCGGCGCCACAATTTTTCATCAAGAAACTCTTATGTCGTCAAAACTTACGGACTTGGCTGTTGACGCGTGAAAATCTGCAGACACTCTCAGGCAAGCCTGAAGCTGCTTGATTTATTTTGGTGTCACGCGCCCAAAAGCGACATTAATTAGTTCGGCCGTTGTCTGCACCCTCACGCACTTTCAGTTCTTTCACAAGGAGTAACACGTCAGCCGTTTGCAGCAAATCGCATGTGTTCGGACGTTTTGGGTGCCACGACTTGTACATAAGTCGTGAAAGGCGCGAGCAGTTGAATCGTGTGCATTTTTCAAGCGCATCACGACTCGCGTACAAGTCGTGACACCCAAATATCGCGGAATTCTGGCACTCGGCTGAAGTGTCACCACAAGGATAAGCCCCGATGAATCGCTCGCCGAAAAATCCGACGCGGAGATGCGCCGCGCTTGTCAAGATGCTTGAGACCACAACGCAGCTACGTTGCTGAAGCAGCGATCACTCGACCATTCGACGTTGTGACCTTTCTCCAACTCAAGGATGTGCCATCATGGCTCAGACCAAATCTACCTCAGGCCCAGAATCAAAAACCTCGTCACGCTCGGGCATGCAGTCGAGCGGACACTCGGATTCAGGCCACGAAATGCCCAAAAAGGGCGAAGTAGCCGAAGAAATTCGCGATACCGCCAAAGTGCTCCACGGCGACTTATCCAAACTCGCCGGCCCGAAGGCCGAAAAGGCGATCAGTCACTGGCAGACGATGCTCGAAACTCTCGACATCTCGGGAACCAAACCCGTCGCGACAGAACTGGGCAAGTTGCGCGAGCTCATTTCGGCCGACGAGCTCGACGGTAAGGCGATCTCCCGAACGCTGAATTCGCTCAGCACCAAGGTCCGCAAAATCTCCGAAGAAGTCGGCGGTATCGTAGGCACCGCTCTCACCACCCTGGCCAGTGCGCTGGAACAAGGTGCCGAATCACTGACCAAAAGCGAAAGCACTGCAAAGAAAGCCGGCTCACACTAAAACGTCTATAAAAACATCATCAATGAAAAACGCGGCACACTCCAAAGGGTGTGCCGCGTCATTTGCAGGAGCAGCTTGACATAGTTTAAAAGCAATCGAATCTTCATAACACTTCAGCCGTTTGCAGAAGCGCTCGAAATTCTCGATGTCCCCTGAAAGTCATCGAACGCACATCACGACTTTTAGAACCGGCGTCTTTTAGAACCGGCGTCCTGGACTCGTTTCTGGCCCGTCCGGCAGGACTTCTTTCTCTGAATTGTATTAGAGAGACTTTAACTCGTGAAGCATCGCAATGTCCTGCCGGACGGGCCCGAAGCGAATCCGCTTTTTGAACTCTTCACATCGATCCACAATACCCACTTACTGAATTGCGCGGATCGTTTAATTCCGTCCGCAGTCGGCTGCAGTGATACGGATCTGCGTAACGACCATACGAGAGAGTAGTCGCTTACTAATTTGAACCAAACGTAAGCGTGCCCTCGATCGAGTCGTCCATCGTCTGGCCGATCGCGGCACCGACGACCATTTTTATGCCAGCGATCATGTCGCCGTGTTTGTTGTCCCAATAATAGCCGGTGCTTGGCGTGATTTTCAGTACGGTGATTCGTGGATCATCTTCGCCTTCTGTAAACCATGTTTTGAGGAGAGGCGACCAAAGTTCATGAATCTTCGCGCGGTCGCGCGACAAGGACGCCGTACCCGTCAGCCGCAAAAAGCCGGAGTGAGGCGACGCCTGAAAGAACATGATCGCCGCCGGATCACGTCCGACCTCGACCACCGTATGGCTGTCTGCCGCGCACAGAAACCACAGCGCCCCGGCATCATCCACAACGCGCACCGACATCGGTCGGGCGCTCAGATGGCTCGCGTCATTCGTCGCCGTGCACAGGAAGCCGCTCTTGGCATGTTTGACCACTTCACGGAGCTTCGTGACCGACCGATCTCCCCCGAGGTCATTGTAATTGTCTTCCTTTTGATTTTTATTGATCGAGTTCATGTGTGTAATCCGTGTTTGAGTTGCTGTCGGTTCTTAAAAATGTATCTATGGTGTAGCGATCGGTTATAGAATCAATTGGCGATCAAACCATCGGGCCTCGCCTGATTTCAAAAAACGTAACACTTCAGGCGTTTGCAGCAAATCGAGTTTGTTCGGACGTTTTTTGGTGCCACGACTTGTAGTTGTGCAGTGCACGTACAAATCGTGGCACCCAAATATCGGGGAATTCTGGCATTTGGCTGAAGTGTCACCAAAAAAAGGATGACGCGTTATTGTTGCGTAACACTTCCGTCTGTTGCTGAAGCGCTCGAAATACTCGATCTCCCCTGGGAATAATCGAACGCATATCAAGACTCGTAAACGCGGCGTCCAAACGCATTTTTGGTCCGTCCGGCAGGACATCTTCCTTCTGAATCTCCGTGAAGGGCGTGCAGCTCGTGAAAATTCACATCGTCCTGCCCGACGGGCCCGAAGCGAGTCCGCATTTTGAGTTCTTCACACCGAATCGCAGAAACCGCTTACTCACGTCCGCGGCTCAATTAATTGCGTCTGCATTCGGTTGAAGAGTGACGAATAAGGAATGGACAACACGACAATGATCGGGCGATTTCGACCCGAGGTTCAACCAGTCTTTCGGTCAGAAGGTAAACACTTTTATGGCGAAACTCTTGGACTAGATTCGAGGTCGAATGCGCTGCATGGTATTGGCCTCTTTTCTGACTTTTACACGAATGGACATTCGCAGCGATGCGTTCTAAAATTATCAGCTGAATGATACCCCGACTAATACATCAGACGGCCAAGACTGCGGTCCTGCCTCGCCGGGAACAAATGTTTCAGCAGGCTCTGATTAAGCTCCATCCGGATTGGACATATAAGCTCTGGACCGATGAAGATAATCTGGCATTTGTAAAGTCAGAATTCCCTGATTTTTTTGACGTCTTTGTCGGTCTACCGAAGAACATCATGCGGGCCGACGTGATCCGATATCTTCTCATGGATCGGCTCGGCGGACTTTATCTGGATACCGATTACGAGATGCTCAAACCGTTTGATATGGTTGAACATGATTGCGTGCTTCCTCTGGAAACCGAAGGCGACTTAAATCCCAGCAGCCGGATCGCGAACTCGTTTTTTGCGGCGGCCCCTGGACACCCGTTTTTCAGGCGTGTGATCGACCGGTTGAAATCCAACCCGCCCTTCGATCCTCAGTCCAATGTGCTCACCTCCACCGGGCCGCTTTTTATCTCCGAAGTACTCCATTCCATGAAGAATGAACAGATGACGGTTTTCACCCCGGGATGCGAGTTTTTTAGTCCTACAACTCCGATCGGAAGCAGGAAAAGGCAAGTCATAGTTGACGCGGGCGTTGCGTATGGCATCCATCATTGTCACGGTTCCTGGCGGGACTATTCCATGTGGGAGAAAATCAGATTGCACGTTTCTCAATTAGTACAGCGCTTGACGTAAAGAAATCACACTAAATCCAAAAGGTAGAAAGCACGATTGTTATCATACTTGTTATATGCATGGGCGTCATGATGTGCGTGATAATCGTTCTATCTAGAATTAAACAACTATCGCTTTGGGATGAGGCGTTACGTAGAGCGGCGTAGAGGCGGCGAAATTTACTATTCCGCACTTAGTAAAGCGATCGTATTGCTGCCAACGGTATTAAGTTCGTATCCATGTCCGTTCAAAAGTGCATAGCACTCGCGCTGTGCGGCCAACGGGAGCAGGAAATGTTCGAACTGGATCAGCCGCGGTTTAATTTTTGCGAAATTTATCAGTTTCAAAATCTCATAGTCAAAACCTTCGACGTCGATCTGAAGCAGGTCAATATGCTTGACATCATGTCGGGCCAGTAATGACATAAACGTCATTGAAGCCACCGAAACTTCTTCAATTCGGTTGGCCACATCGGCAATGGTGCTGCGATGTTTGAGCAGGTTTTCGCGATTAAAGCTCGTGCAGCCGTGCGCCCAATCGGGAAGATCGGGTGACGGCGGCAGGGTGAAGAGTTTGAGGGTGGCGTCGGTTTGGGCGATGGCGGCATTTTCGAAAATGAGCTGCGACTCGCCGGCGTAGTTGGTTCGAAGCTTGTCGAAGTAAAATCGTACCGGCTCGACCAGGATTCCCCGCCAGTGAAATCGCTTAACGTAAGCCTGAATCGGGTCATCCATCAGGCCATCATTGGCTCCAATTTGAATGAAAAAGAAGTCAGGTCGATTGTTGGTCAATTTATCTACAAGCAACTCGAAAAGATCGATCTGTGCGACGTGATCGCGGTCGCGAACAATTCGATAGCCGCGCGATCTTGCCAGAGCACTCAATAAACTTTTCAGCATGTCGACAATCCTGTTTAAGATTTCAGAAAGCATCAGCACGATACCGTGTCACTGATTAAATCGGCCGTTTTCATTCGTTTCTTGGACCGTCTTTGCCTCTATCGTGAGATCCAGGCCTTCGCGGGTGACACATCAATAGTCGAATGACATCCCAGACGCGATGCGGATGGAATGATCGCGCACCGTAAGGCGAAGTTCAAGTTGCCGCAGAATCCGGTTCACGTCATTCCCCGAGCGTCCGCAGAAAGCATGTCACTCACCACTCCATCTGAAGAGCCGGATGCAGGTCGCATCATGACGCGATCCGGCTTGTTTTGGTTCACCATCCAGCCTTTACAAATCGGATTCCTCTGTCGTCAATCTCGACTGATCAACCGGCGCGAAGATATGCCAGATGTCGGTCCAACTCTGGGCTTTTTGTGGATTCTGCTTGCGTGCATTCAGGACCGCTCGTTTCACGCGCACAATCAGTTCTCAGGATAAATTTTTGACACCTCCGAGAAGCTCTTGAGGAGCTAATTTGTATACGAAACACTTCAGCCGAATGCCAAACTTTCGCGATATCTGGTGCCACGATTTGTACGCAAGTCGTAATACGCCCGAAAAATGCCACCGAATCGACTGCTCGCGCCTTTCACGACTTGAATACAAATCGTGGTACCGAAAACGTTCGAACAAATGCGATTTGCTGCAAACGGCTGAAGTGTTACTTTCATTCAATCCCCCGCCCGCGCTTCGGTTTTTGGTTCAATGCACGAAGCGCGCCCGGTCGTATGGATGAGAATGCGGTAGAGGCGAGGCGACGTCGGCCCAGAAGTGCGTTTCTAGAGAATCCGCGGAGTAGATGGGCGACGTAAGATAATGTCAATAAAGAAGATGCGATGATCAAACCGAAATCAAAACGCCTGCGGCGGGGTGGAAAAAGTGTGCGAAACCGGGCCGATCGGTGGAAAAGGCGCGAAAAAGGGTGGCGGCGGGCGGAGATCGGCGGCGTGGTGTCAGAGGTAAGAATTTCGCCGATCCTGATTCGCCTGCCATCACGACATGCGCGAGCCTATCATCTGGTGTCAGCGGTATGTAAAGTCTTGTAAGCAATACGATTGAGCGGAATTCATCGCTCCGGCACGTCGTTTGTTTACAATTGTTCGCCCGCCGTTGTGCGTGGCAGGAGATTCCATCTATGTCAAAAATTATCGGTATCGATCTGGGTACGACCAATTCCGTCGTCGCTGTCATGGAAGGGGATCAGCCTAAAGTGCTGATCAACTCCGCGGGCGAACGCATCACGCCTTCGGTCGTGGGCTTTCGTGACAACGGCGAGCGTGCGATCGGCAAGAACGCCCGCAACCAGCAGGTCACCAATCCAAAAAACACCGTCTATTCCGTCAAACGATTCATCGGCAGGCGACACAGCGAAGTCGAGTCTGAAGAAAAGATGGTGCCCTATGAAATTACGGGCGGCAAAGATGAGTATGTGAAGATCAGGATTCGCGGCAAGGAATATACGCCCGAAGAGATTTCCGCCTTCATTCTGCAGGATCTGAAGAAGACCGCGGAAGATTATCTCGGCGAGGCTGTCACCGAGGCCATCATCACCGTCCCGGCGTACTTCAACGACGCACAGCGTCAGGCGACCAAGCACGCAGGAGAAATTGCGGGCTTGAAGGTTTTGCGAGTGCTTCCCGAGCCGACCGCGGCCGCTCTGGCTTACGGCCTGGACAAGAAAAAAGACCAGCGGATTTTCGTATTCGATCTGGGCGGCGGCACGTTCGACGTGTCGTGCCTGGACGTGCAGACGGACGATGAAGGCTCGCTGTTCAAAGTGCTTTCCATCGCGGGCGACACGCACCTTGGCGGCGACGACTTTGATGAGGTGGTGATCAACTGGCTGGCTGACGAATTCAAGAAGAAAGAAGGCATCGACCTGCGTAAGGACGCGATGGCGCTGCAGCGATTGAAGGAAGCGGCCGAGAAGGCGAAGAAGGAACTTTCGGGCCAGATGGAAACCAGCATCAGCCTGCCGTTCATCACCGCGACGGCCGACGGCCCGAAGCACATGACCGAATCGATCACGCGTGCCAAGTTCGAGCAGCTCATCGGGCCTCTCGTCGAAAGATGCCGCGAGCCCGTGCTGAGCGCGTTGCGTGATGCCAAGCTCAAACCGGCCGACCTCGATGAAGTTGTGTTGGTGGGCGGAAGCACGCGCGTGCCGCTCGTGCAGAAGCTGGTGAAGGAACTGTTCGACGGCAAGGAACCCAACCGAAGCGTCAACCCCGACGAGGTCGTCGCGATCGGCGCAGCCATCCAGGGCGGCATCGCCAAGGGCACCATCAAGGACATTCTGGTTCTGGATGCAACGCCGCTCTCACTGGGCGTCGAAACCATGGGCGGCGTGATGACCGTGCTCATCCCGCGCAACACCACGATCCCCCACGAGAAGGTCGAAACCTTCAGCACCGCGGCAGACAATCAGCCGTCGGTCACGATCAACGTTCTGCAGGGCGAACGCCCCAACGCACGCGACAATCGCCTCCTGGGCACGTTCAACCTCGAAGGCATTCCGCCCGCACCGCGTGGCGCGCCGCAGATCGAGGTCAAGTTCAAGATCGACGTCAACGGCATCCTCGAAGTCGGTGCGACCGACAAGGGCACGGGTAAAAAGTCTGACATTCGCGTGCAAAATTCGGGCGGCCTGTCGAAGGAAGAGATCGAGAAGATGCGCCGCGATGCCGAGCTTCATGCCGAAGACGACAAGAAGCGTCGCGAGATGATCGACCTGAAAAACCGCGCGGAAAACTTCGCGTACTCAACGGAAAAGTCGCTGAATGAGTACGGCAGCAAGGTCGAGCCGTCGGTCCGAAGCGAGATCGAATCCGCACTCTCGGCCCTGAAGGAAAACCTCAAGGGCGAGGACGCCGAGGCGATCAAGCGGAGTTTGGAAAACGCCGAGAAGGCCTCGTACAAGTTGGCCGAGGCGATGTATAAGGACGCCGGCGCAGAGCAGGCGGCCGACGGCGCGGCGAAGGGGCCCGAAGCGCAAAGTGATCGAGCGGGTAACGGCAACAGCTCCGGCACGGACGAAGTGATCGACGCCGAAGTGGTCGATGAAAAAAAGTAGGCGAGAAGAAGTAAGTGAGCAGAAGTAAGCGTTCGTGAATGACATCAACAATCGACGCCCACGCATGGAAACAGGCGTGGGCGTTTTGGTGTGTCTAGAGAAACATCGCGAAGTTGCCGACACGGGGCGTGTTTTTCTGTCTTCAATCGCTAAAACCTCAACCGACCTCAACCACCAGCACAGTCAGGTCATCGGTTCCGGGGTTGGCGGCGGCGATGTCGCGAAGGATGTCTGCAGTAGGAAGCTGGGCGCGGCTGACGAGTTCGTTCTTCCATCGCTCGGCGTCGATGTGGGCATCGCCCTGGGTCTGGAACGTGAGCTCCAGGCCGTCGGAGTGCAGGAAGAGTCGGTCGCCCGGCTCGAGCTGGACGGTCTGCTGGGTGAAGATTTCGTCGTCGAAGATGCCCAGCAGCGGGCCTTCGCCGGGGATTTCGCGGATCGTGCCCTCGCGGGAGAGGATCACCGGCGCGGGGTGTCCGCCGCTGGCGATGGTGGCCTGAAGCGTGCGGCTATCGATGCGTGCGTAGACGGCCGTCGCGAAGGTGCTGGCGGCGAGGTTCTGCTCGCGAAGGGAGTCGTTCAAACGAGAGATCGTCTCGATGGGTTCGAGCAGGCGATACCACCCTTTGCCGATCTCCTTGGTGACCAGCGCGTTCTTCATGAACATGGTCAGCAGGGCGGCGGGCATTCCGTGACCGACGGCGTCGGCGATGTACAGCCCCACGTGATGCTCGTCGAGACGTGAGACATCGTACAAGTCGCCGCTGACATACGATGCGGGCTTGAACAAGGTCTGAAACGTCAGCTTGCCCACGATCGGAAGCGTCTTGGGCAAAAAGTCCTGCTGAAGCCGGGCGGCGAGTCGCTGTTCCTCGTCGAGCCTGGCCATGTGGTGAGAAAGTGCCCGATCGCGTCGGCGAAGCACGTCGACCTCATTCTCCAGCTGAGACAGGCGGTTCAGGGTGTCATCCCGCTGACGGACGGCCTCCAGCAGATTCGCCAGCGCCCCGCCCGCGTCATCCAGTGACTGAGAGGAAGGTGAATAATCGAGCGGACTCGAATCCAGTATCGACAGCGGGTCGCGAAGAATCTCCGGCGTCGCCATCTGAACGAACGAGCCCGATAGGGCGTGTGTGGTGTGTGAAGCACTCATATAAAGGAGGTACGATTCAAACCCCCTTATCTGCCAATCTGTTGCTGAATTTTCTATCTGATCTGACAAAGATCGCATTATCGGCGGCGCGGACACCTTTCATTCTAATTTACCCACACACCATTAATGAGCACGTGCATCCGAAGTCAGTGAAACAGAACGGATGAACCGCTGGTCTGGCGTTTCTGCTTCCGGCGCGGCCCGGATTATTTCGCACGCCAACTAAGCATGTTTTATAGGCATGCTTATGCACTAGGCATAGGCGGCTGCCAAAACGACTTATCGATCTGTGCCGTCTTTCACAATCTTTAGTCTCGGAGTTTTTCTTAGATGCTTGATGTATCGGCCTTTACGGTCGCTCTAGGTCCACGAGAATGACAAACTTTGATTTTGGGGGTTGTTGGCATTGAGATTGCTCAGAGAGATTCGTCGAGTCGAACATCGGTTCTCCGGCAAGTAGTTCAAAAAGTAAGCAAAAGACTGCCGACGTAAAAGGCAATAGAATCTTAATAAAGAGACACTATGATTACCGCAGAAGAAACAGTCGAGAAGATCACCGGGGCAAGTCGAGTCGAGTACGTTCCCTCAATGGATGAATCGTCAGACGCACCGAAGTCTCTGGACGTATCGGTCGCAGCCAAGACGCTCGCAGCACGCGGCCGGGCCAAGATGTTCAAGGCCGGTCTGGTTTCCGCAGCGATCACAGCACTTATTCTGCCCCTGGGCATGATTGCCAGCGGCAAGCTCGCGGAGACACTCACCGTCTTGCTGCTTCAGTAAATGAGCATGGCAATAATGCCGATCTCAGTTAGAAAGTCCGATAGTCTCGTGTTCGCGAGATAATCGGCATCACAATCCTCCTCCGCCAGCCGCCCGGTAGCTCCTCCGCTGCCGGGCGGCTACTTTTAATGGTGGGACATCTTTTAATGGTGGGTCACCGTGCGACGAGAAGTGCACGACCGGACCCAAAGCTCGCGCGAAAATCAAGCTAGGCCTAAACCAGAAGCAACAGTATTCCTGGCCAGCCCGGCAAGCCACCCAAGCCACCAGTGTCGTTCAGTGATGACGTTCATTGGTGTCGTTCATTGACAGATAGTGATCTAACAGTCTGCCCAAAAAGGCAGATGCTTTTGTTTGTCGGTCACAAGGCGAATCCCGAGCAACACACGCCCAAAAATCGGGAGGACGACGTTTCTACAGCGATTTGAGCAAGATTTTGACGACCCGGTTCAGCCCGGTCTTAGAGCCGGAGATAAACGACTCAAAAATCTTGTTCGTCACATCCATGAATTCTTCCATTCCCTTGAGCCTTTCGCGGGTGGCGGCCACGGATTCGTCATTCGCCTTTTTGCCCATGGACTGCTCGGAAAGTGCGGCCTGGCATTGGCGAATGGTATCAAGAACGGGGTCCATTTCGCGGCGTTTTCGCTCGCCGGCGATGATGGAGAACATTTCCCACACGTCGCCGACGCTTTCGAAATACTCGCGTCTAACGCCCCTGCGGTGGAATCGGCGGATGATGCCCCAGTCGCAAAGGGCTCGGAGAGACATGCTGACGTTTCCGCGCGAAATGTTCAGGCGGTCGATGACATCGTCGCTGCACTGGGGCATGCCGGTGATGTACAGAAACGCATGAATTTCCGCCATCGTGCGATTGATGCCCCACGTTTGGCCCATTTCGCCCCATTTTCGAATGAAGTCATCCTGTATTTTCCGAAGGGCGGGATCGACCGGCTTGGAGGTCAGGGGTTCTGTAACTTCGGATTCGACGACGATTTCTGAATTTTTAAGGACCACGGAATATTGTAGGCACGACGCCACTGGCTCGACCACAGACTCGGCCACTGGTTTTTGTATCTTTCAACCAAATTGAAACTTCACAAGCGGCTATGCGTCATTTTTCTTGCGGTATTCGGTGTACTTTTTAGCACTGCCGCGGACCATATCTGCCGGGTATTTTCGCTCGTTTTTTGCCATCTTTCGATCGAAAGCCTCTGCCAGATCGATCTTCTGATCCGCGGCGATCAGCAAAATCCAGCCCATCACGTCCGCGAGTTCGTCGCCCAGGGCTTCGCGATTCGCCAGGAGGTGTTGGTCGAGCTCCGGGCCGTTCTTCCACTGGAAAATCTCCAACACCTCTGCCGCCTCCAGAACAAGCGAAAGCGCCTGATCCTTGGGCGTGTGGAACTGCTGCCAGTCACGACGGGCTCGGAATTCGAGCAATCTTCGAGTGAAATCGGCGAGACCGTCGTTCATAGTGGGTGCAGCCATCATCGTTTGGGTCACGCCACACGCAAGCGAAATCTGCCAATATTTCAGAATGAAAATCGAAAATCTCCGCTTACTTCGAGCGCGGAAATTTTAGGTCTGAAAAACGGATGCCGCAATTCACGGGGTTCAGATGCACGACTATCGAGTTGACGGCAATGGAGCCGAAAAAATTCGCAGCGGCGTCACACGCAGCGTCGGAGAAACGATTTCTCGAACGGTAAAGCCGAAACGGTCGATGTTGGCGGCGGCGATTTCGCAGTCGTCGGTTGATACACCCTGCCTGTCGGCAGCTCTTTCGCCGCTGAGGACCCAAACGCAGAACACGACCAGAATTAGACCGACCCAGAAAGACAGCTGTCGCCCATTGTTTTTCACAGTGTTTTTCACAGTATTATTCACAGTGTTTTTGATGGTGTGTTTCATGAGTGCGTTGCGGTAAATGAGATTCGAATTGGGTCAGACGACAGAGGCTCCAACTGACTTCGCTATAATCATGCCGTAACTTTGATCGAGTTGCATCAAGGAAATGGCCGCTACGAGATTATTATGAAAACTTCACTCTCAGAGTCCGAATTCCGGTCCTGGCTGCACGAAAAGGGCGATTTTTCCCGAGTGCTCGTGATGGGAATCTTGAACGTTACGCCCGATAGTTTTTCAGACGGCGGGCGGTTTGAGTCGGCAAAAGACGCGGCATCCTGCGCGGTGGCGATGCTGGAGCAAGGGGCCGACATCATCGACGTGGGGGGCGAAAGCACTCGGCCCGGCAGCACGGGCGTCGATCCTGATGAGCAAATCCGCAGGGTCGTGCCCGTCATTGAATTTATTCAAAGGCAAGCGCCCGGCTGCGTGATCAGCATCGACACCACCAGCGCCATTGTCGCACAGCGTGCGTGCGAAGCGGGGGCGATTTTGATCAACGACACCTCGGGCGGAACGGATGACCCGCAGATGCTCAGTCTGGTCGCGAAGCTCGGCGTGCCGATCGTTCTGATGCACCGATTGGCCGCGCCTTCGACGATGCAGGTCGCGCCGAAGTATGATGATGTGACGCGGGACGTGAAGCAGCGGCTCGTTGCGATTCGAGACGCCGCGATAACTGCCGGGATTTTGCCGCATCACGTTCTGCTGGACGTCGGCATCGGGTTCGGGAAGACGACCGCGCACAATCTCAAATTGCTGAAGGATCACGCCGAGTTCAAAGAGCTCGGGCATCGCTTACTCGTGGGCGCGAGCCGCAAGCGATTCATCGGCGAGGTGACCAAGGGCATAGACCCGCGACAGGTCAACGACGCGACGTCGCGATTGCCCGGCTCGATCGCCGCGGCGCTGTGGGCGGCCGATCACGGGGCGGACATTTTGCGTGTGCACGACGTGAGGGAAACGGTCGAGGCACTGATGATGCACAGCGCGATCTCTAACTGAAGAAACTCATCATCGGGGAGTGTTCGCCCGACGTCTGCGAGTGGAGAGGTTATGGCAGCAGTCCTCGGATGCGTTCTGCTTGTACGATTTCATCCTGTAACAATGCCCGTAAGGCCGGGTCGGGTCGGAGCAATCGATCAAGTAAATTTGGCGTGCATCGAAACCTGGTTTGTGTAAGTTTTAGAAGCGTTGCGTTGAGATCGATAAGTTTCAGTTCTGCCGCCACCGCCAGGACTGTCAATGTGCCACGGGCACGAAGCGGCAGGTTGTTTTGTTTTGCGAAGTTTTCCGCAATCTGTACGCCATCACGCTCATCGAGAAGGAGGCGACTTACACTGAGTTTAACCGCCAGTTCAATGGCATCGGCTTCGCCCGGATGAAGTCGCGGAGTGAAAGATGAAGGATTTGCCAACGGGCGCACTTCAATCCAGCTAGGCAGATTATTTGCCCACTGCCGGACTGATTCTGGAAAGTTCGGCTGGGTTAATTCGGACAGAACGGCAGGCGGAATAACGATCCGATTTCCAAAAATGAGCGGCAGAACGTGAACGGCATCGATCTCGACGAGATATCGCAGAGGCGAAGTGTTCGATACAATCCTCATTTTCGAGCCAGTTCCCTAAGATCTTCGAGCTCTTCGGCAAATCGCTCTGCGGTCAGTTCAAGCAAGACTTCGTGAAGTTTGAGAATGCCATCCGTCTCAAAGCGATCAAGGTGAAGGGCTTGGGACAACTCGAAGTGAGTAAACTTTCCGCGGCGATAAAGTTCAACGAGGTACGTTTCGCGAACATCGGCAGAGACGTTTGCGCCAGGCGGAAGCTTTTGCTCCAATCCGGCTGGAAGATCGAGAGTCACTTTCAGTCCCATGCAAGAAGAGTACCACGAGTTGGCAAATCTGTCCCGATAGGAAAGCCTCGCGACGTTCAGGCTAAAAACAGTCGATCGTGAATTGCGGTTAGACTTTTCTACAAACCACTCGCCAGCGACCCGCTTTTTGTTAACCTCTCACGCCTGCGGCGGCATGACGGGCGACTGGACGGGAGGCTGAACCGGGACGCCCTGGGTCATCACGCCAGCGGTGTTGACCACCTGCGTCTTGAAGAGCTCGTCATGCCAGGCAAGGCCCGTCGCGCGAAGCGCCATCAAAAACGACACGAGCACCGCGATTGCCACCAGAAGGTTGACGTAGCCGATCAGGCCGCCAAGTGTAAGACTGAAAGTAGTTACCAGGGCCGCGAGAATGCTTAGAGGCAAAGTGAGCATCTTAAATCCGCATCGAAGGACGAGCTGGTCCTTGGTGGCGGGGCTTCCGCTGATGTCTGTCACCTTCAGCTTCATCACGTTTTTGCCAATGGTCGCTCCGGTCTTAACCTCCGTCAGAAAGTAGTAGGCGATCAATATCGCGGCAACTGACAATTGCCCGATTAAGGGCCCGAATCGAGGGCCAAAGATCTTGGTAACCACAACGGACAAGATGACGAACGGAATTAAGAGAATCAGAATATCGATGATGATGGCAAGTAGACGCTGGACGAATGATGCTCGGGGCATGGGAAACTCCTTCAAAAAAATATGGCGATCTGCGCGATAGAAATGATGAGCTTCCAGGAATTATCAATTTTTGGCTATCTGATGCGAATTCTTTAGCATTTCACGACAGGACGCCGCGTGGTTGGGCATCAGGCGTCGAATTTCTGGCCCGTCCGGCATGACATTTCAGTCTCTGCTGCGTCGACTGCCTTCGGACCAAACAAGATAGAAAATATCCTGCCGGACGGGCCGGAGAAATGAGACGTTTGCCAATGCGGGCAATCAGGTGCGATCGATCATGTCAGTGCAATCGTGTGAGGGCAATTAGGCAGACAGTCCGTATACTCTCTCCCCATGAACTCATCAGTAGATGCCCCGACCCGACCCGACCTCGCCGCTGCCGGCACTTTTCAGATCGGGCAGGTCATCGCCGTGCTGGGCGTTCTGATCGCAATCGCATTCATTTCGTTCTACCCCACGCTTCGCGCGCCTCTCACTCCGCTCGACGGCCCGACAGTCGGGAATAACTTTTTCCTTGTCGGCCTGGAGGGTCTGGAGCGGGCCTGGCGCGGCATTTTTCCATCGCCCGATCTTTATCCGCTTTCAGAATATCGCCCGGTCACACACACCAGCCTGTGGATCGACTTTGCCATCTCATCCAGGCTGTTGGGCGATTCGACCCTGAGCTATCACATGACGGGCGTCCTGCTCCACGCGTTCAATGGCGGACTGCTGTTCATGCTGCTCAAGAAGCTAAGCGTGCCCGGGGCGCTGTTGGCGTCGATCCTGTTCGTAGCACATCCGCTACAGACGCAGGCGGTCGCGTGGGTGTTCGCGCGCGGGTATCCGCTGGCGATGTTGTTCTCGCTGCTCGCGACGTTTCCGTTCCTCAGGTGGGCGGGTGCGATCCCCTCCGCGGATGCTGATCGAACCGGCACTGAAATTGCGCCTATTGCTAAAACCGGTGCATCGCAAATCTTCACGCTTCCAGAAGAGCCCTGGAAACTGATCGCGATCTCGCTGGTCCTGTTCACCGCGGCGATGCTGGCGCACCCGGCCGCGATCTGTGTGCCTTTTGCGTGGCTGGTCATCACCTGGTGGAAGACCACGACACTCGCGCCCAAAGTCGCCATCGCCGCCGTTGCGTATCTGCTGCCGGCCGTCGCGTTGGTGATTCTGTCGGTGACGATGAGCCTTGACCGAGCAGACTTGAACGCAGGAATTGATCCGGGTCGATACGACCTTGTCGAGGCGTCAAACGGCGGACCTCCCGCCGAGGCCGTCGCAAGGCTCGGCGTGGCGGGAGCGGCACTACTGAAATACACGCAGCTTTTCTTCATCCCGTTCGATCTGATGCCCGATCACCCGCGTTTCAATGTCACCGGTCCGATCCGCATCGTCGGGCTGTTGACG
>JBBQKP010000021.1:0-26990 GCA_038326995.1 Tepidisphaerales bacterium | reverse complement strand
GTCTATTTTCCCACCGCGCGACAATTACACGATCGGCCGTGCAGCCGAAGGTTCTCAAGATCGACTCGAACGGGAAGAGACGTTTGCCGGCTTGCCCCCGGCATCGATCGATCGTTTTCACCCCAAGAGTTCCTCGCATCGTCCTGTCACCACGCTTCGTCTGGGCTGTACTGATGAAACGATCATCGGGCGATTTGATGTGAAGGATCGATTTGTTCGCGCGACGCACACCGTGCCGCAATCAATGGTGTGTCACGACAGCTGTGTGGAGTTCTTCTTCAGGCCCGAAGTTGATTCGGGTTACTTCAATTTTGAGTTCAATCCGTTGGGCTGTGTGCACGCGTCGTACATCACCGACTGGCGTCGCAAGGGCGCATTTTTCGAGGACTATCATTCGCTCACCTCGGCCGAGCTTGGGATGATGAGGACCCGGGCGAGCATGAAGTTGCCAACGACAGACCATCCATCAAGCGAGTTGGCAGGGCCTTTGGAATGGTCTGTCGCGTTTTCTGTCGAGCTCAAGTTGATTAGAAAATTTTGTCCGACGTTCGAGCCGGGCGTTTCGCATTCGACGGGAAATTTTTACAAGTGCGGCGACCGCACATCTCACCCGCATTGGGCGGCGTGGGGCGATGTGGGCGAACAGTTGAATTTCCACCAGCCCGGAAATTTTTTGCCTCTGCGGTTTGGGTCTGAAGATTGAATAGCCTCAGGCTGCAAGGGTTACGCCGCTTTTCGTTGCAGGACTGAAGGTCGAATCTGGCCGATACCTGTATGAGAAAGCAGATCGACATTGAAATAGACGGGCCGGTGGATCGCGAAATCCGAAATTGTCGATCAATTGAGTTGAAGAGAACACGCAGGGAAGCTATTCTTTCCTTGCTGTGTTTGCGGCTTTACCAAGCCGCGAACAGGACGCGGTAAAGCAAACGAATAACCTTCTTGCGACCAACCTCCTCCCGAACAAACCCCTCCCGAACAACCCCTGGAGCTTACGCCGATGACCCAGCCGATGACTTTGGCACCCGAACCTCTTGTACGACCCCAGCGAAAAGGGCCTCAGAACCCTGAAACGGTTTTACCGGCCGTGGCCTCCGATGGGAGCACCGAACGCGACCGCCTTCGAATGATGATGCTGATCCGCCGATTTGAAGAGCGGACTTTCCAGGAATACACCAAGCCGGGCCAGAAGATCGGCGGCTTTTGCCATCTGTACAGCGGCCAGGAAGCGATCAGCGTCGCGATGGCGGCAAACTTTCAGAAGGGCCGCGACGCGATGATTAACGCGTACCGCTGCCACGGCCATTCACTGGCGCTTGGCATGTCGCCTCACTCGGCGATGGCGGAAATGTTCGGCAAAGCGACGGGCTGCTCCAAAGGTAAGGGCGGCTCGATGCATTTATTCGACGCAGTCAACGGCAACCACGGCGGGCACGGAATCGTCGGCGGTCACATCCCCGTCGCCATCGGTTTCGCCTTCGCCCAGTGGTACCAGAAAACCGGCGGCTTCACGGTCTGCTTCTTCGGCGACGGTGCGATTAACCAGGGAACGTTCCTTGAATCGATGAACCTCGCTTCCCTTTACAAGTTGCCCGTCGTTTACTGTGTCGAAAACAACGGCGTGGCGATGGGTACGCAAGTCGAACGGCACAGCGCCGAACGCGACCTCGCCAAGCGCGGCCTCGGGTACAATATGCCCTCCCGCAACGTGGACGGCAACGACCTTGACGTGCTGATCAGCGAGTTCGCAGAAGCCCGCGCACGCGGCGTCGCGGGTGAAGGCCCGACCTTTCTCTCGCTCAATACCTTCCGCTTTCGCGGCCACTCAATGTCCGACCCGCTGAAATACCGTACGAAAGAACAGCAGGAAGCCGCCAAGGCACGCGATCCGATTTCGCTCTACGAAGACCGCATTCGCGGAAAGAACGCGCTGAACGACGAGCAATACGATGCGATCGCAAGCGAAGTACGAGAGACAGTTGAAGACGCCGTCACCCGGGCCGATTCAGATCCGCACCCGGCCCTGGAAGACCGCTTCAACGACGCGCTGGCGGAAAAGTACCCCTACCAGTGGCGGTAAGGAATTATGGAGAGGTCAAACGAATCCAAATTCATGACAACGTTCCAACCAACTCGGAAAACCGCTGAAGATCCGTCGATGCAATGGATCATCGAACGTCTTTACGAATTTCGCTTCTCCAAGTCGTTCAGGTCGTTTGATGTCGTACTAAAAAGCGGGGCGGCCATTCGGATTACCGACGCCGTAGCGTTCGGTTTCACTCCCGACCGCTTGGGGTGCTTCGGGCAATCGTCTTCCAGTGAAAGAATTCGTCATCACGAGGCGAAGTTCTCCGAAATCAAGGATTTGAAAGTCGTCGACGACATCGGGAAGGCCGCCTGAATGTCCGAGCATGGCGATCCAGAGTACGTTGAATTTTTCGACGAGCTACGCGATGCCCTGGCAAACGAGTCGCTTCGTCCTCTGATCATTCACACAAGCGGTGGAACTGTGTACACCGTTGATGAAGGAACCGACTGCTACCTGTTCTTGGGCGTTCTGGCGATTATCCGCTACAAGCAAGGCAAAGTGCTCATTCCGTCACATCAGATTAGTTCCGTCGAAGTAAACGAAAAGTAATCGCCAACCGCCCTACCAACCCCACCATGCCCACCGCAACCTTCCGTGAAGCCCTTCGATCCGCCATGTCTGAAGAGATGGAGCGCGACGAGAACGTGTTCCTGATGGGCGAAGAAGTCGCCCAGTACAACGGCGCCTATAAAGTATCCGAAGGCATGCTCGCCAAGTTCGGGCCCCGGCGTGTATTTGATACGCCCATCTCCGAAGCGGGATTCAGCGGCATCGGCGTCGGTGCGGCCCTCATGGGGTGCCGCCCGATCATCGAGTTCATGTCCTGGTCGTTCACCTGGGTCTGCATCGACCAGATCGTCAACAACGCCGCCAACGTCAGGTACATGTCGGGAGGCCAGTACAAAGTGCCCGTCGTGTTCCGCGGCGGCAACGGCATCGCTCATCAGCTCGGTGCGACCCACTCGCACCGCATGGAAACCGTCTACGCACGCATCCCGGGCCTGATCGTCGTCTCCCCTTCCACTCCCGCACAGGCCAAGGGTCTGCTAAAAGCCTCGATCCGATGCGACGACCCCGTCATCTTCCTTGAGTCCGAAAAAATGCTCAACGACTCGGGCGAAGTGCCCGACGACAAGGATTTCTGCCTGCCGATTGGCGTCGCGGAAATCGAACGCGAAGGCGCAGACGTGACCATCGTCAGCTACGGCAGGCCGCTGCAGCGCATCGTTCGAACCGCGGTGGATGAACTCGTGAACAAGCACGGCATCGACGTCGAACTCATCGACGTCCGCACACTCCGCCCGCTCGATAAAAAGACCATCATCGCCTCCATCAAAAAGACCCACCGCTGCGTCATCATCGACGAAGACTACGGCTATTGCGGCATCGGCCAGGCAATGATGGGCTCGGTCTACAAGGAAGTCTTCGACTACCTCGACGCACCGATCGAACACATCCACTCCGACGAAATTCCCGTCCCCTTCAATCATTACATGGAAGAGGCGATGTTGCCCTCGGTCGAGAAGGTGATCGCGGGCGTGAAGGCCGTCTGTTACCGCTGATCCAGTACAAGCATCTCTGTCACTTCCTCCAGAAATTTTCCGTCTCTCCACTGACTTCCCATGCCCGCACAACTCACCATGCCGCAGCTTTCGGACACCATGACCGAAGGCACGCTCGTTAAGTGGAACAAAAAAGAAGGCGACGCCGTGAAGGCAGGCGAGGAAGTCGCCGACGTCGAGACCGACAAGGCCACCATGCCCATGGAGTCCTTTGAGGGCGGCACGCTCGCGATTCAGGTCGTCAAAGAAGGCGGCAAGGTCGTCGTCGGCGGGGTCGTCGGCATCATCGCGCTCAAAGGCGAAGACGCCGCCAAGATCAAGGCGTCCTACACGCCGGGCGGGTCAATCGCTGCGCCAGTCGCTTCAGCTGCTGCGCCGGTCGCCAATGCTGTTGCAGCACCTGCCGCGACCGCTGCCGCTCCGAATGTCGCCGCTCCAACCATTGCCGCTCCAACCACTGCCGCCCCCGCAACGGCTGCTCCCGTCGCCACAGCCCCGGCCGCGTCCGACACTCGCCTGATTGCCTCACCCCTGGCCAAGCGCATCGCCGCCGATCAGGGTATCGACCTGTCGAAGCTGACGGGCAGCGGCCCCAACGGCCGCATTGTTCAGAAGGACGTCCTGGAATTCGCCGAGAAGAAAGCCGCCGCACCCGCTGCTCAGCATGCCACACAACAGATAGCTTCATCGTCTGCCCCCGCCGCTTCGAAGGCCGCGCCCAAAGTCGAACTTCCCGCTCGCGTCGCGTCCGGCTCGGTGGAAAAAATCGAGCTTTCCAAGATGCGGCAGGTCATCGCGCAGCGGCTGGTTCAGTCGAAGCAGACGATCCCGCATTTTTACGAGACGATCGACATCGACATGACCGCCGCCGTCGAACTGCGAAAGAAACTGCTGGCCGCGTATGAGAAGACCGAGGGCGTACGCGTCTCGATCGGCGACGTGATCGCCAAGGCGGTCGCCGCCGCACTCAAAATCGTGCCGCAGCTCAACAGCACCTTCGACGGCACGACCATCACCCGCCACGGCGACGTTCACCTGGGCATGGCCGTCGCGCTGCCCGACGGATTGATCGTCCCGGTCCTTCGCAACATCGATCAGATGGGCATCAAGGAAATCCGCGTCCGCTCGGCCGACATCGTCGAACGCGCCCGCACCCAGCGCCTCAAGAAAGACGAACTCTCGGGCGCGACCTTCACCGTCAGCAACCTGGGCACGATGGGCATCCGCGAATTCTCCGCCATCGTCAACCCGCCCGAAGTCGGCATCCTCGCCATCGGCGCCTCGGAAGACCGCGCGGTCGTCCGCAATTGTACGATCGTCATCCGCACGATGATGACGGTTTCACTCAGTGCCGACCACCGCGTGATCGACGGCGCCGTCGCTGCGAGTTATCTGCAGACGCTCAAGAATCTGCTCGAAGAGCCGGCGATGATGCTGGCGTAGACGAGACTGGTGCTCGGGCGTCGCGCGAATACAGACGTTGTTAAAAGAGCCGCGCACTAATTAAGCGGGTTTGGGTAAGCGGGTTCTTCATAAGTGGGTTATTGGAATTGCCATGACAGGATTCAGCATGCCGATGCGCTTCAGGCCCTTCCGGCCGGACATCGCGTTTCTTCATTTGTTAAAGGTCCACAGTATGCTGCTGACCTGACTGCGCTCGCGGTGGTCGGCACACGAATGGTTCGCAAAATACTGCGGACCCTACAGGGGTCATCGAGTGAAGAAAGAAAATGTCCTGCCGGACGGGCCGAACATCGGCGGTCGAAGGCGGTCTTGAAATCCTTGATTTCTTCGCTGTGAGACGCCGAGCGTGCGCGCAAGCTCATACTTGCGGCGAAACGACCTCGCGCTGCAATCTGATAGAGAGTTACCCGATCTTCCCCGCGATTTGCCGCACCGTTTCGCACAAAACACCGGTTCTGCCGCTTGATTGTGTGATGCCCCACCCTATACTTCGCCGCTCGCTCGTTAAAAACGGGAATTTTCCTGTTTCGAGACGATTCTGATCTGAATCACCCACCCCCGCAGGAGCTCCGTTCTCATGGCCAAGGCAACTCAAAAACCAGCCTCAAAGACGTCAAAAGCAAAGTCCGTCAAGCGTGTCTACTTCTTCGGCGCCGGCAAGGCCGAGGGCAACGCATCGCAAAAACTCCTGCTGGGCGGCAAGGGTTCGAACCTCGCGGACATGACCCTGGCCGGCCTGCCCGTGCCTTCGGGCTTCACCATCACCACCGACACCTGCGCCGACTACAACAAGCTGGGCCAGAAACAGCCCGCCGGCCTGCTCGATGAAGTCAAGCTTCATCTGATCAAGACCGAAAAAGCCAGCGGCAAGAAGTTCGGCGATAAGAACAATCCCCTTCTGCTCGCGGTTCGATCCGGCGCGGCCGTCTCCATGCCGGGCATGATGGACACCGTCTTGAACATCGGGCTCAACGACGTCGTCGTCGAAGGCCTGGCCGTCCTGACCGGCAACGCACGTTTCGCCTACGACTGCTATCGCCGCCTGATCAACATGTTTGGCGACACCGTCATGGGCGTGCCGCATGAAGAGTTCGAGCACGCACTCAGCGCCATCAAGACCGAAGTCGGCGCGAAGGCCGACACCGACCTGCAAACGGCCGACCTCAAGCGCGTCGTCGACAAGTACAAGGCCATCTACAAAGACCACACGGGCGAAGCCTTTCCGCAGGACGGAATCAAGCAGCTTGCGCTTTCCATCGAAGCCGTCTTCAAGAGCTGGATGGGCGACCGCGCCATCGCCTACCGCCGCATCAACGACGTTCGCGGCCTGTTCGGAACCGCCGTCAACGTGCAGACCATGGTCTTTGGCAATATGGGCGAAGACAGCGCCACGGGCGTCGCCTTCACGCGTGACCCCTCGACCGGCGAAGACAAGTTTTACGGCGAATACCTCGTCAACGCACAGGGCGAAGACGTCGTCGCTGGCATCCGCACCCCGCTCGACTGCAACACCGAAATGGCCAAGTGGAGCAAGAAAAGCTGGAAGGAATTGCTCGTCGTCAAAGACAAGCTCGAAGCACGCTACAAAGACATTCAGGATTTCGAATTCACCATCGAACGCGGCACGCTGTATATGCTGCAGACCCGATCGGGCAAGCGCAACGCCAAGGCCGCCGTCAAGATCGCGGTTGATATGGTCAAGGAAAAAATGATCAGCGAGAAGGAGGCCGTGCTCCGCATCGACCCCGCCTCGCTCGACCAGCTTCTGCACCCGACATTCGACCCCAAGAGCAAGCGGATCGTCGTCGCCAAGGGTCTGCCGGCCTCGCCGGGCGGTGCCTCGGGCAAGCTCAGTTTCAACGCCGTCGACGCCACCGAACGTGCGCACAAGGGTGAAAAAGTCATTCTCATCCGCAAGGAAACCAGCCCCGAAGACGTTCAGGGCATGCACTCTGCCGTCGGCATCGTCACCAGCACGGGCGGCATGACCAGCCACGCGGCGGTCGTCGCTCGCGGCTGGGGCAAGACCTGCGTCGTGGGCGCGGGCGCCCTGCAAATCGACGAAAAGGCTCACAAGGTGACCATCGGCAACAAAACCTACGGCCCGAATGACGTCATCAGCATCGACGGCACGACCGGCGAGATCATCGAAGGCTTCGTGCCCATGGTCGATCCGGAAATGACCAGCTCGTTCCTGCAGATCATGAAGTGGGCTGACAAGGTCCGCACGCTCAAGGTCCGCACGAACGCCGACAGCCCGGCCGACAGCAAAAAGGCACGCGATTTCGGTGCCGAAGGCATCGGCCTGTGCCGCACCGAGCACATGTTCTTCGAAGGCGCACGCATCAAGGCGATGCGCGAAATGATCCTCGCCACCACCGTCGAAGAGCGAAAAGTCGCCCTGGCGAAACTCCTGCCCCTGCAGCGCGAAGACTTCATCGGCATCTTCAAGGAAATGAACGGCCTGCCCGTCACCATTCGCCTCCTCGACCCGCCGCTCCACGAGTTCCTGCCCCACACCGAAGAAGACCAGGCCGCCCTTGCCAAAGAAACCGGCAAGACCCTCGCCCAGGTCAAGGCACGCGTCAGCCAGCTTCACGAGGCCAACCCGATGCTCGGCCACCGCGGCGACCGACTCGCCATCACCTATCCCGAAATTCTCGAGATGCAGGTGCGTGCGATCCTCGAAGCCGCCGTCATCAGCAAGAAGAACAAGGTCAAGGTCCTCCCGGAAATCATGATCCCACTCGTGGGCACGAAGAAGGAACTGGATTATCTCAAGACCTACACCGACGCCACCGCCGCGGCCGTGTTCAAAGAACACAAGATGAAGGTCGATTACATGTACGGCACGATGATCGAAGTGCCCCGCGCCGCTCTGACCGCCGACGAGATCGCCCACACCGCCGAGTTCTTCAGCTTCGGCACGAACGATCTGACGCAGATGACCTTCGGCTACTCGCGCGACGATGTGAACAGCTTCCTGCCCGACTACCTCGCCAAGGACATCCTCGAAAAGGATCCGTTCCAGAGCCTGGATCAGGTCGGCGTGGGCAAGCTGGTCGAGATGGCCGTCAAGCTCGGCCGCGGCGTGAAGAAAGACCTTAAGTGCGGCATCTGCGGCGAACACGGCGGCGACCCGAAGTCCGTCGAGTTCTGCCACAAAATCGGCCTTGACTACGTCTCCTGCTCGCCCTTCCGCGTGCCCATCGCACGCCTGGCCGCCGCTCACGCGGTGCTGAAGGGGCAGTCGAAGCAGAAGTAAACTATCTGCGGTCGCTCGCTGATCACAACGGTCAATCAACTTTGAAGCCGGCGGATTTTTCCGCCGGCTTCTTTTGCGGTGTCATTTCAGCGCTTTGTCATTGCTGAAATCGAGTACGAAGTTTTGTCGTTTCGCCGCAGACGAAGTCTGCGTGCGCGTTCGAAGAAATGTAACACGTCAGCCGTTTGCAGCGAATCGCATTTGTTTGGACGTTTTCGGTGCCACTGCTTGTATTCAAGTCGTGGTAAGCGCGAGCAGTCGAATCGCTAGTATTTTTTGAGCGTTCCACGACTTGCGTATGTGCAGTGCAACCCCATGGTGTTGTATTGCACACGTACAAGTCGTGGCACCAGATCTCGTGAAATTCTGGCATTCGGCTGAAGTGTTACGACGAAATAAAACACCGGATTTTCAACAAGCGCGTTCAACACTCCGCAATTCTTTGGATTCTCGCATCGACGACGCGCACGCAGGCTCGCGCTCCCCACCCGGCGAAACATCAGTGATTCCAAAGTCATTGTGTGACAAAGCACTAGATGCACAAAGAACCAGGTGGACAAATTAGGTCAAAATTTCTGGCCCGTCCGGCAGGACATTTTCAACTGAGCGGCGAAGAAGATGGCTTGCCAGCCTGGCCAGAAATCGGAATGCCCTGGCAATGTTGCAGCGACTCGTTACTGAATTCGCGCGGGTTACTGTTTTTTGCCGCGACGATGTACTATCGCGGCGTCCTAACCGAAAGCTCTTATATGTCGAACACGCCGCCTCCCCAATATCCGCCCCAATATCCGCCCCAATACCCTCCACAATACCCTCCACAAACGCCCGCGCAGGGGTATCCCTACATCCCGCCTTCGAAAACGAGCATCGCCAGCATCCTGAGTCTGGTGTTCGGATTGCTGGGCTGCATTCCAGTGATCACAAGCCTCGCGGCAATCGTGACGGGCATCGTCGGCATCAAGGTGACGGGCAAGCCGGGCGTCTCGGGCAGGCCCATGGCGGTGATCGGGCTACTGCTTGGCATCATCGGCATCGCGATCTGGTCGGCAGTGGGCATGACCGCACTATGGGCGTACCGCGAATCTGAAAAGGCGCTCGGCAGCGCGAGCACTCTGGTCACGGCTCTTCAGACGAACGACATCGACAAGGCCGCCACACTCGTGGGGGACAAGGTCGATACCGCCAAGCTCAAATCCGCCGCCGAGAAACTTCAGGGCCTGGGCAAGTTCAAAAACTTCAGCATGGGCGAGCGATTTCTTGAGGTCAACCAGGACTCCACCTGGAGCCTCTCTGGCACCGCACACTTCGAGCCCGACACCAAGGTTCCCATGAAGCTCACCATTTCCAAGCTGCCCGACGGGTCGTTCAAAGTCACCGACATCGTGATCGACAGGTAGGCTCTGTTCTGTCAGACCTCGGCCAGCTAGAACAACTGGCCCAGAATATCCTCCAGCGGCGTTCTAACAGCAGTATACATCGGCGTGTCACGCACGGTGTATCTGCTGCTCTCGGTCTCTCGCAAGTCCTGAACGAGGTCCAAAAAGTCCTTCATCTCGTTTGTCTCAAACGCCACCACAAAGTCCTGGTCATCCACGCCGAAGCTATAGGTCGTGTTGAGCTTCACGCTCGGATATTTGTTGCCCATCTTGATGTGCTCTTCCATGATTTTTTGTCGCTCATCCATCGGCAACAAATACCAGGGCCTGCTCTTCACAAACGGATAGACGAACAAATATTTCCGTTTGCCGGGAATCAGTCGCGTGCGGCTTTCGACATCATGAAACGGGTCGCTCGGGTCCATGTACAGGCTGCGCTTGGTCATCGAAAGAAAGCTCACGGGCGTCGTGAGGTACGAGCCCAGCACCGTGCGATTCAAGGCGGCCGACTGGGATTGAAGCGTGTCGCTCGAATAGGCGATACGCCAGAACAGAAAATCGACGTCCGCCTTCAGGCCGACGGTCGAATAACTCAGACAGATGAGCTCTTCGTATTTCTGCCCGGCGGCGGTGAGGAATTCCTGCTTCGCCGCGTGCTTGGTCGCGCTATCGAGCCGACGAAATTCCGGATCTAGCTTGTAGAAGCCGAACTGCACGATCTGCCTGCGCGGCGCGGCTTCAGTTGCTGCGTGACTTGGGGCAGATGTGGGGGATGTGAGCGTGGTTGGGTCGGCTGTAGTCATGAGAATAATCCTGGATGAAGAAAGAAATGATAGGCCAGGCAGAACCGCGGAACAGAATTCCGCTGCGAGGCGCGGTCGTAAATTCGGGAAACCATCGTCAAAAATCAGGACGCCATTGGCGGGCTATCTGCCGACCATCATCTGGGCGTTGGAATCGTATCAAGCACCGTCTGCAGAATCCGCTTGGTCGAGGCGTTGTCGCCGTTGGTGAGGTAGCTGCGGCTGATGACGCGGTGTGCACAGCAGGGAATGAACATCTGCTTGATGTCGTCGGGGATGACGAAATCTCGCCCCGCCATCACGGCCGACGCCTGCGAAGCACCCGTCAGCCCCAAAGCGCCGCGCGGCGAAATGCCAAGGTGCAACTGCTCGTGTTCTCGAGTCGCCTGAACAAGGTCCAGCAGATAGTTGACGACGTTCGCATCAAGCCGCGTGCCGGGCACCGCATCCTGCAGCGCCACGACCTCTCGCCCGGTCAAAACCGGTCGAAGTGAATCCAGCGCCCCGCGGCCGGGCTGGGTCGTGAGAATTTTCGCTTCCGCCTCGCGCGACGGATAGCCGACATTCACGCGAAGAATAAATCGGTCGAGCTGATTCTCGGGCAGGTAGTAAGTGCCTTCGAACTCAAAAGGGTTCTGCGTGGCCACCACCATGAACGGCCGTTCCAGCTTTCGCGTCTCGTTCTCGACCGACACCTGCTCTTCGCTCATTGCCTCCAAAAGTGCGGACTGTGTTCTGGGCGTCGTGCGATTGATTTCATCCGCAAGCACAATGTTTGCGAAGATCGGCCCGGGCTTAAACTCAAATTCACCTTTGACGGAATTGAAAATCGACACACCCAGCAAATCGCCGGGCAGAAGATCGGGCGTGAGCTGAATGCGCGAAAAGCTGCAATCAATGGACTTGGCGAGCGCTTTGGCCAGGACTGTCTTGCCCACGCCCGGCACGTCTTCGATGAGCACGTGCCCGCGCGCCATCAGGCCGATGATCAGGAGATCAACCGCACGTCGGTCGCCCAGGTAGATGCTGGAGATATTGTCGCGTAGCTTCTGAATCGGTGATAGCACGGTGTCGTTCTCGCAGTAGGAGCATTGGTTCGGTTACGCGTTGCGGGCCGATTGTAGCGAGAGTGCGGCGAGGTGGTAATGTGCGAATCCTGATGACCGACGTTCCCGCTCTCGCACACGTCCAAGGCGACGCAACTCACGCCGACTGGCCCGCATCGCTCGTCCCCGCGTTGGTGGGAATTGTTTACCTGATGCTCGGGCCCGTACTCGGAGAAGCCGCTGAATTTATCGTCGGATTTGGCCCGGTCCTAACAGGCGTGATCGCACTCTGGCCCGGGCTGGTCAGAAGGCCTTGGTGGTTCGTTATGGGCGCTGTGCCGACGATGCTGGTGATTGGTGCGACGATACAAAGCGATGCGCGCACTCTCGTGATGTCAATCGGCGTAACAATTGTTTGTGCCGGTCTGCTTGCGGTTCTGGTAAAGGTCGTCGGCACGATATGGGCGACACGCATCGTGCTATTGCTCGGCGTCGGCCTGCCTTGCCTGGTCTATCTCTCGCTCGATTTCGGAGACGGACAATTCGGTGCGGCCGCCGTTGAACTCGCAAATCGCGTGCTTGAGGGTTGGCAATCGCGTTGAAAATCGATCGAAACATTTCGACCGAAGAGAGCCGCGCAGGAAGTAAGCGGGTTTCCGCAATTGGTCACAGATCAATTGTTTCGTCCGCAAGGATCAGAAAACACTCGCTTACCCAGACCGCTTATATAGACCGCTTACACAGACCGCTTAATTCGTGCGCGGCTCATTTAAGAATTCCAGAGCATCAGGCCGAACGCCGAAAATCAAATGCCGGTCGGGTGACGTGCCCGTGCCGAACGCGCGCGAATCGAGTAGTCTCTTCCACAGGATTTCCATGACTGAATTCGCGATCGTTATCATGAAGGGGATTGCACTTGGCGTGGGCGTTGCGGCGCCGTTCGGCCCGATCAATTCGGAGATCGTAAGACGATCACTCCGTGGAGGGTTTCTACCGGGCTTTGTCATGGGCATGGGCGCCGTCGCCACCGACGTCGGCTTCGCAGCTCTCGCGCTTTACGGCTTTTCCTTCAGCCTCGCCGACCATCCGGCATTGCGCGAAACGCTTCGCTTCGTCGGCGGAGGGCTTTTGCTCACGCTCGGCACCATCCTGCTCATTCAGGCATACCGACATTACAGGTCACGAAAATCCTTAAATCCGTCCCGACTCGACTTGGCAATTGGCGACGCAATGGGCACGTTGCCGATCGACTTACGACTCATCCCTGGATTTTTTCGCGGCTTCATCATGACCATCCTCAACCCCATCACCTGGGGGTTCTGGTTCGTCGCCTTGCCCGCGATGGCAGGCACCATTCTGCCCGGCTCCAATGAGCGCGAAGGCTTTGCCTACGTGCCGCTCATGCTAATGGGAGTCCTTGCGGGTGCTATGGGTTGGGTCGCGTTCATCAGTGGCGTGGCCGCATGGGTCAAGCAGTTCAGCAACAACCTTTGGATCGTGATCGCGGATGTGGTCGGCGCTATAATGCTCTTGGGCTTCGGATTTCTGGTGATCGCATATCAGCCCGGCGTGTGAAGCCGACGAAGTTTCAAACCGAAATTCGATATTGCGGTGATGTTTTCACACAAAAGAATTCGCGCTCATTCAAAATTCTGGACCGTCCGGCAGGACATTTTCAATTGCGATGCAGAAAAGAGGAGATGGCTTGCCAGCTCGGCCAGACATCAGATGTCGTTCGGGTGCCACGTTCTGGTACTCCAGAGCGTGCCCGGAACGTCGGTGCAGCCGCACGCTTTGCCGCACGCTTTGCGAGTACACAAAACGTGGCACCCGGCGCACATTCCGCACACCTATGAATACATAGATGTGGCACCCCGAAACCGGCCGAATCGCCGTACTCGGCGTTGTGTGCCACCCGAAAACCACCTAGTCACGATACCGGGATGAAGTGTCGCCTGACCTTTACTGGTAACGCGCCGCCTCGCCGGTAAACTCGCGGAATGACTTCCCCACTTCCCGCCTACGAAAAGCTCGTCCGACACTTTCATGAGCTGCATGTGATTGGCAGCGCGAGTTCACTGCTTTCGTGGGACCAGCAGACGTATCGCCCGATCAAGGCCGCCGCCCACCGGGCTGAGCAGCTCGCATATTTCGCCAAGCTGCACCATGAAAAGTCGACGTCTAAAGAGGCGCTCGATCTCGTCGACGAACTCGCCGCGGCCGTGCCCAGGGACGACTCGGACGTCTCGGTCAACGTGCGCGAAATCAAACGTCAAAGCGACAAGCTTCGAAAACTGCCCGGCGATCTCGTCGAGGAGCTTTCTCGCGCCGAGGCACTGGGTCAGGACGCCTGGATCGAAGCGAAAAAGACCAGCGATTTCAAGACGTTCGCGCCGTGGCTTGAAAAACTGCTGGGCCTGAAGAAGCAGGTCGCCGATCACTACGGCTACTCCACTTCGCGCTACGATGCGCTGCTGGACGATTACGAGCCGGGCGCAAACAGCGCCGAGATTGCACAGGTCTTTGCGAGCGTGCGCGACGAGCTGATCACGCTGGTTCGGCAAGTCGTCGATTCGGGCAAGCGACCTGCCGTGGAGAAGCTCACGGGCAATTGGCCGCAGTCGCAGCAGGAAGCTTTTGCAAGGCAAGCCGCGCAGGCGGTCGGGTTCGACTTCGGTGCCGGTCGAATGGACATCAGCACGCACCCATTTTGCACGGACCTGGGCAGCGGCGACGTGCGAATCACCACACGCTTCGACGATGCCTCGTTCTACGGCTCGTTTTACTCCGTCCTGCACGAAGTCGGCCACGCCCTTTATGAGCAGGGCCTGCCCGTCGAAAATTATCCCGGCTTGCCGCGCTCTCAAGCGATTTCGCTGGGCATCCACGAATCGCAAAGCCGCATGTGGGAAAATCTCGTCGGTCGAAGTGCATCATTCTGGACCCATTTCTTCCCCGTCGCAAAACAAATCTTCGGCAAGCGAATGGACGGCATCACGCAGAGCGAACTGTTGTTTGCCGTCAACGACGTCAGGCCGTCGCTCATCCGCACCGAAAGCGATGAAGTGACTTACAACCTCCACGTCTTGCTAAGGTTTGAAATCGAGAAAGACCTGATCGAAGACAAACTCGCCGTGAAAGATTTACCCGAACTTTGGAACGTGCGCATGAAGAAATATCTCGGGATTGATGTGCCCGACCACGCACGCGGCTGCATGCAGGACATCCACTGGTCGGCCGGGCTGGTGGGCTATTTCCCGACGTACACGCTGGGCAACCTCTACGCCGCCCAGTTCTTCAATCAGGCAAAACAACAACTTGGCGATTTGGACGCGTCCTTCGCGAAGGGCGAATTCAGGCCGCTGCTGGATTGGCTTCGCACGAACATTCATGTGCTGGGCAAAACCCACACGGCGTCCGAGCTCGTGAAAAAAATCACCGGTAAACCGTTGTCTGCGGAGCCGCTATTGACACACCTCCGCGCCAAGGTCGGGCAATTTTATTCCTAAGAACGGGTCGGGAATGTTTCAGTCTTGAAATCCAGACATGCGCTTGAAGCAGTGTTTCGTTTTATGAGCTGACGAATAATTCTGCCTAAAATTGCGTTGCAATTCTGCGGCGAGGTTGATAAGTTTCTGCTTCGAAGAAAGATCCCAAGCGAGTTTTCGCTGGCTTTTTGTGCCTCGTCCACGGAGTATTAATGCGACCCATCTCAAACACACTGCGTCTTAAACTCATCGCTTCGGGCCTTTGTGTCCTGGCAATCTCATCCAGCGCGTCGGCGGTGAATGTCGTCGTGGATTTCTCAAATGAATCCAACTTTTTCCTCGGCAACCCCTTCGCCAGGGCTGCGGTGAATCAAGCCGCGAACGATCTGAGCGCCCTCCTCACGAGCAACCTTGGCGCAGTCAACGACATTTCCAGCGCGACAACCGGCGGCACGACGGTGAACTACAACTTCGCACTCCAATACAACAATCCGAGCACCGGTGGGATCGTGAACATTCCCACAATTGCCATCCCCGCGGACGAGTTCCGCGTCTTTGTCGGCCAGCGCAACCTGACGGGTAACACACTCGGGCAAGGCGGGCCGGGAAGCTTCAGTCTCAACGCCAGCGCCAGCTCTGCGCCCAGCACCGCCGCCATCAACGCCGCCAATGCCGTCGGAAACGCTAACATCGGCCGCGGTGCTGGGCCGAGCTTCTTCACCTCAAACACCAGCTTTGGCGCTGGCACGATCTCACTGACCAGCGGCCCTCTGTTGGGCAACCTGTGGTTCGACGTCGATACCGACAACTCGGGCGCGATCGACAACGCCACTACTCTCTCAAATTTCTGGCACTTTGACGCCAACACTCCAGTACCTTCGAACAGGATTGATCTTTACTCCGTCGCTCTCCACGAAATTATCCACGCGCTGGGCATCGGAACAAGCGATTCATGGAACAACCGAATCTCCGGCAATAATTGGAACGGCCCTAATGTCATCGCTTTGCTCGGATCGGGGCTCAACACCGTCGACAACGACGGTGGGCACATTCGTCTTGGTTTGCAAAGCCCACGTATTTCCGACGGCATTAGTCAGGAAACCGTCTTGTCTCCGTCGATCAGGCTTGGTGAACGAAGGACGCTGACGCAACTCGATATCGCCTTCCTGCGCGACATCAACTTCTCAGTCGTCATTCCCGAGCCGACTGTTCTGGGCCTTTTCGTAATGGCGGTGCCCATGGTACTTCGCCGTGCACGACGATGATCCTCATGGGATAGTGATCGCAATTCGAATTGAACAAGCGCCCGGGCATGATGTTGCGCGGGCATTTGCTTTTGGGCTTTCAAACCGCGCGGCCGCGCCTACAATTCATCCCGACACGCAGGCGAGAAAATATGGCACAGGCAGACATCATCATCGCCGACGACCCGATCCTCCCGCAGGCCGTGGAGATGTACAACCAGATTTTCAGGCCGCGTCGCGAGATGGATTTCTTCAAACGTCGGTTCCTCGGACGCTACAACTCTCTCAGCCTTATCGCTCGTGTCGACGATCGCCCGGCCGGGTTCTGGATCGGATTCGAACTCAAGCCGGGCATGTTTTACCACTGGCTGGGCGGCGTCCTGCCCGACTTCCGTCGCCAGGGCGTCGGCAGGCAACTGCTCGACGCACAGTGCGCCTGGGCGCGCGACCACGGCTACGAATTTCTCCGGGCCGAGTGCATGAACAGTCAACGTGAGTTCATGCAGTTCGCGCTGGCCGTCGGTTTTGACATCGCTGGGATTCGCTGGGACAGCAGTCACGCCGACAATCTGATCGCGTTCGAAAAAGCCCTCGCGGATTGATCGACACTTTTCCGTCTGACACGCGTCCCTTTGCTTCGACCAAAATAATCCCGGCGTTGACGGGTGGTTATCTGGGTGATTATCTGGGTGATTATCTGGGTGATTATTTGGGTGATTATTTGGGTGATTCTCAACAAGCCACGACCGTCAGAAAGTGGTCTTTGCCCGTCGCAATTTAACTTTCCCTCACGGTCGCGGCTCGTAAAATCAATGTGTCACTCGCCCGGGATGTAGCTGATCACGCCGTCGAACGGGCTGCTCGCCGACGCGTATCGCTTGCGCGGAATGCGGCCCGCGCGGTACGCGAGATGGCCCGCCTCCAGCGCCGCCTTCATCGCCCGGGCCATGTTCACAGGGTCCTTCGCGTGCGCGATGCCGGTGTTGAGCAGCACGCCGTCGGCGCCGAGTTCCATGGCGATCGCGACATCGCTCGCCGTGCCGACGCCCGCATCGACGATCACCGGATACGTCGCGTCGCCCTCTTTCAAAAGCTCCAGGCAAAGCGAGATGTTGAGCGGATTCAAAATTCCCTGCCCGCTTCCGATCGGACTCCCGGCCGGCATGACCGACGCCGCCCCCGCCTCTTTGATCCGCACGGCCGCGCGCGGGTCATCACTCGTGTACGCCAGAACCGTGAAGCCTTCCTTCACAAGCTCGCGCGTCGCTTCGATCGTGCCCACCGGATCAGGAAGCAGCGTCTTCTTATCGCCCAGCACTTCCAGCTTCACCCAGTTCGCCCCAGAGTTGTTCTGCTTCTCAAGCAAATCGCGACCCAAAATCGCCACGCGTATCGCATCGTCGGCCGTAAAACACCCGGCCGTGTTGGGCAAAATGATGTAGCGCGACAAATCAAGATTATCGAGCAGCGATCTTCCCTGCGCGTCGATCAGTCGCTCGCGCCGCACCGCAACCGTAACGACCTGGCATTCGGATGCCGCCAGCGCTTCGCGCATGATGTCATAATCCTTGTACTTTCCCGTGCCGGTGAACAGACGATTTGCGATCTCGAACGGGCCGATCTTGAGCGTGGACATAATGTTTTCATTCTACGTAAAGAGGGCGCACATTGCCCGCCTGCACGACCACTCTCAGGCGTCAGAAACGAGTTCGGGTTTTTCCGTCTTCTTTCGGCTAAGCGAGATCAACCCGCAGATCAGAAGTGCGACGGCCGTGCCGGAGGCGGCGCCTTTCATGTTGGCGACCCAGTCCATGATGTCGGCGGTGCGTTTCACGGGCGGCTGAGTCAGTTCGTCGAACGCGCCGTAGATCGCACACACGACAAGCGTCAATATCGCCCCGCGCCACCAATTCATGCCGCGAATCCGCAGGACAAAGTGCAGAAGAATCGCAAGCGCAGCATAGGCGATGTAGTGTGCGGTCTTATCGCTGACATGCGTGGCAGGAAGCTGGGCGGGCGGGAGGTGAGTCGCGATGAACATTGACACCCAGACCACCGCAAGAGACGGCACGAGAATCTTGGCGGTCCGGATCACGCCCTTGCCTCACCGACGGGCGTGGAAGCTGGACTGGTTCGGTTCAGGCTCGGCACGATCGAGGCAAGCCCGGGCGCGATCGTCACCGACACTTTGGGAGATGCCGGCAACACATCTCGCGCTGGTTCTCGCGCTGATTCTCGCGCTGATTCTCGCGCTGGTTCATTCAGCGCCTTTCGCACCATCGAATCCAGCGCATCCTTCGACTCTTCGCCCGCAGTCGTCTGGGCTGCATGCGAATCTACTGCCGCCCCCGGCAACGCCGTCGCAGAACTTCGTTCGACATTCGCCGCGGCAAGTTCTGCGATCATTCCCCTGCCGATCGGCGGGATAACGCCACGCATGGTCGCGACCTCGCGCGCTAATGCGCGATAATCCGCGGCCCCGTTGCTCGATGTGTCGTATTGTAAAATCGTCTGCCCGAAGCTCGGACATTCTGCGAGCTTGATGTTTCGCCTGACGCGCGTGCGGAAGACGCGAGACTCCGACCACGGAACGGCCTTGCCGCGCGACTGTTCGACGAACGATTCCAGGTCGGTCACGATTTCGTGCGACAGCTTCGCCTGGCCGTCGAACATGGTGAGGATCACGCCCGTCACGCGCAGTCTCGGATTGATCTGCCTGCCCACGAGCTTCACGGTTTCAAGCAGCTTGGCGAAACCCTGCATCGCTAGGAAGTGCGGCTGCATTGGGATGAACACCTCGCCCGAACACGACAATGCATTGATCGTGAGCAAACCAAGTGACGGCGGACAATCCATCAATACATAATCGAAATCGTGCAGGGCTTGCTCCAGCTTTCGCCGAAGCACCGTCTCGCGGCCCGGCGTGTTGACCAGCTCCACCTCCGCGGCCGCAAGATCGATCGAGCCGGGCACAATCGCCAGGTGCCCGTCGATCGTATGAACCGCATCAAGAAAACCCGCCCCGCCGACCATGACATCATACAGATTCGTCAGGTTCGGATTGGTGACATCCACGCCGTAATTGATCGTAAGATGCGCCTGCGGATCGACGTCGAGCAGGCAAACCCGCGCGCCCATTTCCGCCAGGGCGGCACCGAGGTTGGCGCAGGTGGTGGTCTTTCCGACTCCGCCCTTTTGATTCATGAATGAGATGACGCGCATGATGATGACCTCCGTGTCGGACTTCCCTGTCGCTGGCCCGAAGTTTCGTGCAAAACGTGTTGAATCACAAGCAGCGATTCGTCGCAAAGACGCCACAACTCTCCAATCGACTTAATGGCAATGGAAGTATCAAACGGATTTTAGGTAACACGTCAGCCGTTTGCTGCGAATCGCATATGCTTGGACGTTTTGCGTGGCTCGACTTGTATTCAGGTCGTGAAAACCGCGAGCAGTCGAATCGTTTGCACTTTTCGAACGCATCACGACTTGCGTATGAGCACTGGACACGTACAAGTCGTGGCAACAGATATCGTGACATTCTGGCGTTCGGCTGAAGTGTTACGATTCTAGTAAGTTTTCGCCCACGACTCCTGCGTACAACTCTGGCGCTCCAGTCCGACTTTGAATATCCGGCGTATCGCTGCTTTGGACCAGCCGCCGCGTTCGGAAGACTCGTCGCTGCGCTGCTCATCGCCCGAAGGCTACGAAGACGATTAGAACGAAAAGCTTCTCTAATGGTTACACCTCAGCCGAATGCAGAAGCGTTCGAACTCTTCGATGTCCCATGAGAGTGATCAAACACACCTCACGACTCGTACACCCGGCTTTCTTGACGCGTTTCTGGCCTGTCCGGCAGGACATCTTCCTTTTGAATTTCGTAATGAGCCTTCTACTTGTGAAGCAACGAAATGTCCTGCCGGGACGGGCCCGAAGCAAATCCGGTGGGTCAGCTCTTTTAAATAATTCTTAGAAGCGGCTTACTCACGTGCGCGGCTCGATTAATGGTGTCTGCATTCGGCTGAAGTGTTACCTCTAATGAATGTACAAGGACGTCACTACATGACGCTTCTGGCAAAACTTTGGTTTGCCGGCGGGGACTGCCGCAATCGAATCTGTGGGCGCAAGAGTGTGACGCGATCCGTAACGCCATGACGCTAAGAATGTCGGCGCTTCGGATTGGCGCGCCTACGTCGAAGCGCTGCTACACGATCGGAGCACATGCAAAGAACGGAGCCTCCATAACCGTGAAAACACCCGCCGCAAACTCGCGTTCTGACTTTTTCTCGCGACCGCAAGCAACGCGAAGCTCGGCCCAACTCTCCGACCGGCCAGAGCTTGCAGGAAATAGTCGAGGTGAAAACTTCGCGTTGCGCGTACGAAAATATCATGCTTTTACGGAGCGAAAGGATGTTATTTATCGCAAAAGCGCGCACAAACCGTGCGAACGGCGGGCGACAAATGCGGCCGACAACGATTTTCTCCTACACCTCAAGCGACTCGATCACGCCGCGAAGCACTTTCGCGCTCTCTCGCAACTGCCCGATTTCCTGCTCGTCCAAATCGATCGGCAGCGTGCGAACAATTCCCGCGCGGCCCATTACCACGGGAAGGCTAAGGCACACATCACGCACGCCGTGCCAGCCGTCGATCAGCGTGCTGACGGGCAACACCGCGCGGCTGTCCGTCGTGATCGCCTCGCAGATCAGCATCGACGCGATCGCCACCGCGAAATTCGTAAACCCCTTGTGCTTAAACACCTCGTACCCGCCCGTGCGCGCCTGGTCGGCGGCGTTCATCACGAGCTGGTCGTGCTCGTCGAATTTCACCCCGCCCGCGCTGGCGACGGAGAGTGCGGGGAACTGACTGTCGCCGTGTTCGCCAAGGATATACGCGCGAACGTCCAGCGCGTTGATGCCCCACGCCTCTGCGAGGATCGAACGGAATCGCCCCGTGTCGATCAACGTGCCCGTGCCGAGCACCTTGTTGGGGCTGAAGCGGCTGAGCTTGAGCGCCAGGTGCGTCATCACGTCGACGGGATTGGTCACGACAACCAAAATCGCATCGGGCGAAAGCCTGGCGATTTGCGGGATAATTTCGCGAAAAATCGCGGTGTTGTCCTTCGCCATCGTCAGTCGGTGCGTCGTGTCGATCCACGGAGAAGACGCGGTGATGATGACGATCTGCGAGTCGCGCGTGGCGTCGATCGTGCCCGCGTAGATCTTCATCGGCCTGATGAACGCGCTGGCGTGCTGGAGATCACGCGCCTCGCCCTCCGCCTTCGTGCGATCGCGGCCGACCATCACCAGCTCGTGCGCAAGCCCCTTGAGCAAGAGCGCGAACGCCGTCGCCGAGCCCACCCGACCTGTGCCAATGATGCTGATCTTCATAACCGTCAATCATAGATCGCAGCAACACAGAAAGCATTCCCTTTCAGATAGGATGTCAAACCGATGTCACTCAATGCCAAGCCCGAAATTTCTACGTTCGATCTATTGGCACTCGATCAGGCCTGTGTCTGGCATCCGTTTACCAACATGCAGCAGTGGGCCGAAGGTGCGCAGGTGATGATCGACCGGGCCGAGGGATTCGAGTTGATCGACACCGACGGCAATCGATATCTCGACGCGTTCAGCTCGCTCTGGTGCAACGTTCACGGGCATCGCGTGCCGGAGATCGACCGGGCCGTCATCGATCAACTCGGCAAAATCGCGCACACCACTCTGCTCGGGCTTGCGAATAAACCCGCGGCACAGCTTGCTGCGAAGCTGATCGAAATCGCCCCGAAATCCGGCGGCCCGCCGCTCAGCAAGGTCTTCTACTCCGACAGCGGCGCGACCGCGACGGAAATCGCCTTCAAGCTCGCAGCCCAATATTTTTACAACCTCAAGAGACCGTCGAAGCGCGAGTTCGTCTCATTCACCGGCGCATACCACGGCGACACGACCGGCGCGATGTCCGTCGGACGAATGCCCCAATTCAACCGCGCCTTCGAGCCCATGCTCTTCCACACGCACGTCGTCGCGCCGTGTCTGTCACAGGGTTCTTGTGATGCGAGACAATCAGGCGACGGAAAACGGTCTTGCGATTCGCTCTTGGTCGTCGAGAACATTTTCAAGGACCGCGCATCTCACATCGCCGCACTATGTGTCGAGCCGATGGTGCAAGGCGCGGGCGGAATGCTCGTGCAGCCGCCCTGCTTTTTGCGTGGGCTTCGAGAACTCTGCGATCAACACGATGTGCTGCTGATCGCGGATGAAGTCGCGACGGGATTCGCTCGCACCGGAAAAATGTTCGCTTGCGAACACGCGCGAATCACGCCCGATCTGCTTTGCATCGGCAAAGGTCTGACCGGCGGATATATGCCGCTCGCTGCGACTTTGGCGACGCAGAAAATCTTCGACGCATTCCTTGGCGAGCCTCACGAGGGCAAGACGTTTTTCCACGGCCATACGTTCACGGGCAATCCTCTCGCGTGTGCGGCGGCGCTGGCTTCGATTGATCTCATGCAGCAGCGCGACACTGTGGCGCACGTGAATTCCGTCGCAAAAACAATCGCACCCAGAATGCAAAAAATCCGAACGATGTCAGGCGTGTCGGCCGTGCGTCAACTGGGCGTGATGATCGGCATCGACCTGGGCCCGTTCGACGCGATCGATCGCGTCGCGTTTCACACGTGCCGCCGCATGTGGAAAAAAGGAGTCATGATCCGCAACTTGGGCGACACGATCATCCTCATGCCGCCGCCCATGATGCCCGTCGAGCTCGTCCTTCGCGTGATCGACGTGATCGAGGAAGAGATTGGCGCGATCGGTAAAACGCAGTCTCATCAATCACCCGCGCTCGGCAACGCCACGCAGATCGGAGATGCATGGTAAGGAAAAACGCGAAGCGACCCATCGACGCTCGATCATTCCGGATCAGTTGCGTCGGTGCCAGCTACTTCGGTGCCAGCTACTTCGGTATCGGCTACTTCGGTATCGGCCGCATCCGTTGCAGTCGGTCCACCAGGCGCGTTGCCGGTCTCGGTCTCGTCGCCAGTCTCGGGCGTTTCGATACTCGCCTCGACCATCGCCATCGCCACCAGCTTGTCGCGATCGTTGATCTTGATCAGTCTCACGCCCGAAGCACTTCGGCCCGTCTCGCGGATCTCGCTGATGTTCGTGCGAATAAGAATGCCTCGCTCGGTGATCATCATGATGCCGTCGGTGTCGGTGACGATGCGTGCGGATACGACGTCGCCGTTGCGGTCGTTGGCGTCGATGGAAATGACGCCCTGCGTGCCGCGACCTTTGACTGGATAATCTTCGAGCGGCGTGCGTTTGCCGTAGCCTTTCGCGCACGCCGTCAGCAGTTTGAGCTGACCATTCTCGCCGCCCGAAACGACGGCCATCGCGACGACGGCGTCGTTGGCGCGCTTGAAGCGAACGCCCGTCACACCGCCCGCGGGTCGACCCATCGAGCGAACTTCGTTCTCCTCAAACCGCACGGCCAGGCCCGATTTGGTCGCGAGAATCACGTGGTCCTTACCACTGGTGACGGCGACGTCGATGAGCGTATCGCCCTCTTCCAGGCCGATGGCGATGATGCCGTTGCGAAGGATTTTCGAATAGGCCGAGAGCGGCGTCTTCTTCACCGTGCCCTGCGCGGTGCCGAACATAAGAAACGCTTCGTCCTTGTTAAAATCCTTGATCGCCAGGACCTGTGCAATTTTCTCGCTGTCCTGGAACTCAAGCAGATTCGCCGCCGCTCTTCCACCCGAAGTTCGACTGCCTTCGGGAATGTCATAAACGCGCCGCGCGTAGACTCGGCCCGTGTTGGTGAAGAACAACAGATTGTCGTGCGTATTGGCAACGAAAAGATGTTCGACGAAATCGCCTTCCCTGCTTTCAGTGCCCTTGATGCCGCGCCCGCCGCGGCCTTGTGCGCGGTACGTGTCGGCGGGAATTCGCTTGACATACCCCTTGTGAGAAACCGTCACCACCACGTCGTGCGGCGTGATGAGCGCATCAAGATTAAACGCGCCCGCACTCGTCGGATCGATCGTCGTGCGGCGGGCATTCGCGTGCTTCTCCTTCAGCTCCAGCGTGTCCTCGCGAATGATGTCCAGCACCAGCGCCTCGTCGCCAAGAATCGCCTCATACTCGGCGACTTCGTTCATCACTTCCGTGTATTCCTTCGTCAGCTTTTCAATCTCCAGGCCGACGAGCTGAATGAGCTGCAGCCTGCCGATCGCTTCTGCCTGCGCCTGACTGAGCGACACTCCGCCCGGAAGCCCGGCACGCTTCATAAGCGATTCAGGAATCTGCGGTGCGTACGGGTGATCGAGCGCGATGCGGAATGCACGCTGGCGCAGCTTGATGATCGCCTCTTCGCGCGTCTTGCTGCCTCGGATCAGCTTCACAATTTCGTCGATATCGCACACCGCAAAAATGTTGCCTTCGAGAATGTGCGCCCGCTGCTGGGCTTTCCTAAGCAGGTATCGCGTCCTTCGCGTAATAATGATCTTGCGGTGCGCGATGAAGTGCTCCATCAGCTCTTTCAGGCCCATCGTTCGCGGCCTGCGATTCACCAGCGCGATGTTGATGATCGACACCGTCACACGCGCTTGCGAAAACTGCAGGATCTGATTCTTCACCACTTCCGGATCGGCGTCGCGTTTGAGATCAACCACGATGCGGCATTTGTACAAGCGGCCCGAGTGATCGTTCACGTCGGAGATGTCGGGCATCTTGCCGTCTTTCGAGGCCTGCGCGATATCGGTGATGATGTTCTTGCGGACCACGCCGTAGGGAATTTCGGTGAGAATGATCTGGCTGCGGCCCTTTTTGTCGGTCTCGATTTCAACGCGAGATTCGAGCGTGAGCTTGCCGCGACCCGTCGCATAACCCTCATGAATACCGTCGAGCCCGCGAACGATTCCGCCGGTCGGAAAGTCAGGGCCCGGCACGATGTTGAGCAGATCAGGAAGCGTGCAGTCGGGGTGGTTGATGACGTGCACGATGCCGTCACAAATCTCGCCGAGATTATGCGGTACGAAGTTACACGCCATGCCGACGGCGATGCCGGTCGAGCCGTTGACCAGCAGATTCGGGAAGCGTGCGGGCAAGACCAGTGGCTCGCGAAGTCGGCCGTCATAATTGGGCTGCGTGTCGACGGTGTCGAGATCGAGGTCGGCCATCATGTCGACCATCACACTGGTCATGCGTGCTTCGGTGTAACGCATCGCCGCGGGTGGGTCGCCGTCACTGGAGCCGAAATTTCCCTGGCCGTCGATCAGCGGATGCCGCATCGACCATTCCTGCGCCATACGCGCGAGCGTGGGGTAGATGACCGCCTCGCCGTGCGGGTGATAATCGCCCGAGGTGTTGCCGCAGATCTTGGCGCACTTGAGCTGCTTACGCCCAGGGGTGAGCTTGAGGTCGTTCATCGCAACGAGAATGCGGCGCTGAGAAGGCTTCAGGCCGTCACGCACGTCGGGCAATGCCCGGTCCATGATGGTGCTCATGGCGTAGGTGAGGTAGCTGTCCTGCAGTTCGCGTTCGATCGAGAGATCGCGAATGCGGTCGTCGCCGGGCTGAAAATTTTGCGGCGCGGGGTTTATTGTGGGAGGGGGCAATCCTTCGCTCATAGACCAGAATCGTACCCGAAATCGCTGTCGGGTGGAATGCGAGCGACCGCGCGTTCTCCTCGCGACTTCTCATTTCGGCTTCGTTTCGATTATCACTTCCCTGTCGTGCCTCGCATCAACAGTCAGCGAATTTTCTTCAAGCAATTCGTACGCAACTTCCGCTCGACCGGTGCGCTTGCGCCCAGCTCACGCTTTCTCGCCTCATCTCTGGCACGGTTCGTTCGCGAGCACCGATATGTCGCCGGACAAAAGCCAAGGCGAATTCTCGAAGTCGGGCCGGGCACGGGTTCGGTCACCCGTGCGATCATTAAATCGCTCGGGCCGAATGACCATCTGACGCTCGTTGAAATCAATCGCGCGTTCGTCAAACATCTCAAGCTGCGACTGCGCGTCGATGAACTTTTTACCGGCGTGAAAGACCGCGTCACCGTCATCCACGGCCGATTCGAAGAACTCGAAACCGACACACCTTACGACGTCATCGTTTCGGGCCTGCCGCTGAATAATTTCACGCCCAAAGAAGTCCAGGAGATTCTCGGCACGTATCGCAGGATGCTGGGGCGAGACGGCGTTTTAAGTTTTTTCGAGTACATCGCCGTTCGCCGCGCAAAGCACATTTTCGCGAATCGCGCCGAGCGCCAGCGACTACGCGAGGTCGGGCGAATCATGAAGGAGACGCTCAAACCCGTCCGCATCGACCGCGACATGATCGTCGCCAACCTCCCACCCGCGTGGGTTCACCATGTGTCATGGCGTAAGGAAAAGCCGACACTGGATTCGTGATTTTCGCCTGAAAGTTTTTGACCGAAGATTCTCGACCGAAGATTCTCGACCGCATCATGAACACCTCGCGCCCGCTCATCATCGAACCCATCGCCCTGGACCCCGACGCCCTCGAACGGCCCATCGACGTCGCGAAAATGTTCGGCAATGACAACCCGCTCGAAATCGAGATCGGCTCGGGCAAGGGAACCTTCATCACCGAGCAAGCCCGGGCACGACCGGAGATCAACTTCATCGGC
>JBBQKP010000020.1:0-27615 GCA_038326995.1 Tepidisphaerales bacterium | reverse complement strand
TGAATCTCAGGCGAGTGAATCACAAGCAACTAGCCTGGAACAGCCGGACCAAACCTCGCCCGGCGAAACGCGCGGCTTCACATTCGACTTCAACTCGCGTCAGCCGCACCCGATTCTCTCCGCCTTCCGCGATTCGCAGCGATCTGGCCTTGATACCGCGCAGACATTTACATATTGGCGCATCGAGCCGGGACAGGCGCAGGTCGTGTTGCGATTCACATCAGTGACCCCCGGGCAGATGGGCGACCCCGCGATCCTGCTTCACAGTCTGGGCAACGGCCGAATCATCACCGTCGCCACCAGCGGCGACGCCGAGTGGACCGCGCTGGTCGCCAAGACCGGTGCGTATGTCGCGTTGATTCATGAACTGCTTTCCGCCAGCACGGGCGGCGGCGTCTCATGGCTCAATCTCTCGTGCGGCCAATCGCTCACCTTGCCGAGCGGCCTCGCGCTCGCGGGCACCCCGCAGCTCTTTGATGCCAGTCGCAGATTGATCGCGCTCGACCGAGACGCATCATCCGAATCCGCACCGACATGGCGGTCGGCACCACTCTTTGAGCCGGGCGTTTATTCACTCGAAGCCGGTGCGACGCGCTGGCCCGTTGCGGTCAATATCCCTGCGAGAGAGGCGGACGTGCGGACGCTTAGCGACGCAGAAATTCGCGAGAAGTTCGGCGACATCACAATCGACATTCGCCGCGGTTCATTCGACGAAAATGCGCCGAATTCTGACGCCGCAATAGACGCTGCGAACGACGAAAATTCTGATTCTTCGTCGGGCATTCTTGCCGACCCGCGTTCGTTCGATTTCGGCTGGGTGCTCATGCTGGCTCTCTTGATTCTGGCCGCGTCTGAAGTGCTTCTCGCCCATCGATTCGGCGGAACAAAGTCGCCGCGGCTGTCTGTCTTGAAGAAGGGCCGGGCATGAACCGATTGCTCGAACTATTGCTGGGTCTGGATTCGGGATTCCTCCAACGCCAGGGCGATGTGTCCATGCGGTTTGATCCGCGCTGGCCGCTCGCGGAATCCGTGGGCCATGCGACTTGGAACGTCGTGATGATCGTGTTGATCGCCGTCGTCGTCTGGCTGGGCTATCGCGTGCGCGCGGGGGCTGGCGCGCGATTTGGTGCTGGTGCGAGTGCTGGCGCGGGCGTTGCTGATGGCGTCGGCAAATTCAAAATTTCCAACCTGGGCCTGGCAATTCTTCGCGGCACATTCCTGCTGCTGCTTCTGGTCCTTCTCAATCGGCCGAGTCTGACGCTGACCACCAGCCGCATTGAGCCGAGCGTGCTGGCGATTTTGGTTGACGATTCACTCTCGATGGCGATCAGCGATGCGGGCACCGCAGAAATTCCAAAATCGCGATTCGACGCGGCCGTCGATTTGCTGAACACCGGCGAGCAGTCACTCATCAAACAACTCGCCAGGACGCACGACATCAAGCTGTACAGGTTCAGCCGCGCCGCGGAACCCATCGACTTGGCCTCCCTCTCCAGCATCAAGGCGACCGGTCTTTCGACAAATCTGGTCGATGCGCTTGAATCGGTATCGCGTGATTTTCGCGGCCAGCGTCTCGCAGGCGCGCTCGTGCTCACCGACGGCCGCGAGACGTCGGGCGCTGCGAAGAATCGCACGACCGTTGAACTCGCACGCCAGGCAAGACAAGACGGCCTGCCGAAATTATTCGCGGTTCGACTCGGCCAGACGTCGGGACTTTCCAACGTGCAGATCGAGCAAGCCATCGCCGAGGATGCGGTTTTTCAGGGTGACATTGTCAACGTGCGAGTTCGTGTTCGTGCGAACGGCCTGTCGCCCGAACAGCCAGTCACTGCGCGTCTGACTGATGAACTGGGCCAGCCCGTGCGCGACATCGATGGCAGGCCGGTTGAAAAGACGATTCGCTTTCCAACCGATGCCACGCAGGAGGTCGACCTGCAATTCATCCCCACCGAGATCGGCCAGCGAACGCTTCGCGTCACGCTCGACCCCGTCGCGGGCGAGGTCGACCCGCGCGACAATCAGCGCGAACTCAGGCTCGATGTCGTTGATTCGTCGATCGCCGTCCTGCTCATCGACGGCTACCCACGGTGGGAGTTCCGCTACTTGCGTCAGGAACTCATTCGCGATCGCACGGTCGAAGTCAGCACGCTTCTCACCAGCAGCGACAGCGACTTCGCACAGGATGGCGACCGTCCCATCTCGCGATTCCCGCTCACGATTGACGAACTGAAAGATTACGACGTCGTGGTGATTGGTGACGTCGATCCGCGTCAATTCACGGACGGGCAGCTTCAGCTCATCGAAGAATTCGTAGGCAAACTCGGCGGCGGGTTTGGAATGATCGCCGGGCCAAGGTCGGCCCCGCAGGCGTATCGCAGCACGTCAATTGAATTGCTCTTGCCGGTGGATGTGTCGCGCGTCGCCGGAGCGTCTTCAGGAGCAGTCAGGCCCGGTCGTGCTGGCAACGCCGGTGCCGCCGGACAACCCGGAAATTCTCAAGCCGTGATCTCCGAAGGCTTCAGGCCGGTCCTCACCCCGGCCGGTCGTGAAGGCGGCATCTTCCGTTTCTTCCCCGACAGTCAGGTCAACGACGAATATATCAAGGACACCATTCAGCCGCTCTTTTGGTTCTGCAGAGACGTCACCGCAAAGCCGGGCGTCGCGCAGGTGCTGGCACAACATCCGACCTCGACCGGCCCCGACGGCAAGCCATCGCCGCTGGTCGTCGTTGGTCGATACGGCGCGGGTCGAACGTTCTTCAGCGGCCTGGACGAAACCTGGCGATGGCGGTTCTACACGGGCGAGGGCCAGTTCAACAGCTTCTGGGTGCAGTCGCTTCGATATCTCGCACGCGGGCGAAAACTCGGCCAGCGCAAGCTCGCGTTTTCAATCGATCGGCCGAGCTATCAACTGGGCGAGCAGGTTCGGCTTTCCGTGCGTGTCCCTGACGGCGAACTTTCGCGGCAACTTCCCGGCGAGCTGCGCGTCCAAGTAGCTGACGAATCGGGCCGAGCACTGAGAGAAGTCGTGCTCACTCGCCTGCTTGATGAGCCCGATCGCTTCACCGGCTCATTCCCCGCTGATCAGGCGGGCGTGCTCCAGGCGGTTCTGCCGGCCGTCGGCGATTCGGATATGATTCGCCAGGCGATCGAAGTGGGCGTGCCCCGCGTGGAGTTCGAAACACCCGAGGCCGACGAAGCCGCACTCACCGCACTGGCACAAGCAACCGGCGGGCGTGTGATCGAAGCAAAAGACGCCAACACGATTCCTTCGGTCATCACCAGCGCAAAAAAAATAATCCCGCAGCAGCAATCAAGGCTATTGTGGGGTGCGCCGATCGTGTTTCTGCTTCTCGTGGGTCTGCTGCTTTCCGAATGGATCGGCCGGAAAAAAGCAGGGCTGATCTGATCGTGTGTCGCAAGAAAATAGGCCGACGAAATCTTCGCGATCATGTAAGTATAAAAGTGACGGATTACTGGTTACGGAGTGTCGCGCATGACCACAAACGATCTCTTCGACAAACTCAAAACACTGCGAACTCGCGTTCGTCAACTCTCCGTATTTCACGGCGTGGGCATCGTCGTCGCGCTCGTCGCGGGTCTTTTGATCGCGGCCGCTTCGCTCGATTATTTTCTTCACCTTCCGCGCGTCCCGCGTCTTGCCGTCGTCGTCGGTTCAACGGCTTTGGCGGGCATCGTTTTGATTCGGCGCGTCATCACACCTTGGACCACTCCGATCGGGCTGGGCGAAATTGCGGGTCGAGTCGAGGCGGCACATCCGAAGTTCGCCGACCGGCTTCGCTCGGCGGTTCAGTTTATCACGCCAGTTAATGGCTCTAAATCAACGATTGCCCATTCGACTGGCTCAACGTCAATGACCGATGCGGTCATCAAGGAAGCGACACAGCTCGCCGCCACAACCGATTTCTCGTTGATCCTCAGGTACAAGCCAACCGTGCACGCCGTCGCTATCGGCGCGTTCGCACTTGCCGGCGTCATCGGCCTGGCGACGTTCGTGGGCGAGCAGAATCGCTCCATCCTCGCGTCGCGCCTATTCAACCCGTTCTCCAACGTCGTCTGGCCGAAGCGACAAGCGATCTCGATCGAGTCGACCACGCCCGCACGCATCGCCGCGGGCGAAAAAATTGAACTGCGAATCCGCCTGACCGCCGGCGATTCGCCCGACATCAAACCCGTGTTGAAAGTCGAACAAGGCGCCGCAGGCGACCAGCTTCAGGTCATGTCACGCGAGGCGGACGGCACGTACACCGCTTCAATCGAAACGCGAGTCTTCACCAGCGCGAACGAGCGGCGTTCAACTACAAGTGGCGCGAGCCAGACAAATGATTCGACTCTGCGCTTCACGATTTCCGCCGGCGACGATCAGACGCAGCCTGTTGAGGTCGAGATCGTTCCCCGGCTCGCACTGAATCAAGTCGTCGCTCGTGTCTCGCCGCCTACGTACGCGACGGACACTCTTCCCATCGAGTTCGACCCGGCCGCCCGGCCGATCAGCGCGGTCGAAGGTTCAGAAATCCAGATTACGTTCACATTCAACAAGCCGCTCTCGGCCGAAACATTGCCGCGATTTATCAGCGCAAATGCACAAGGCCAAACCATGTTGGACGAGACTTGGACCATTAACCGCGCAGTGGGTGATCACGAAACTGACGGAATGATGGCGGCTGCAACGACGGCCGCGAGAACGAGAGCCATTGCTCGCTTCCGCGCCACATCGAGTGCGAAAGTCATGCTCGACGCGATCGACATCGACGGCCTTTCCGGCGCGCTCTCGGCCGAGTATCAGATCGAAGTCAGGCCCGATTCCATCGCGGCCGTGTTCATCGAAAATCCTCGCCGCAACGAAGAGCGAACGCCCGACGCGGTCGTACCGCTCGCGTCGCTGATTGAAGACGACCTGGGTCTGGATGCCGCCGATCTTATGGTCGCATCGGTCGGTAAGGACAAGGTCGGTCCGCCGATTCGTGTGGGTCTTGTCGAAGCAGGAAAGTCGCTGGCCGGTCGCGATCTGATTCGCCTCGACGATCAATCCAATCGATTGCGATATCGCTCGTCGTACGACTGGCCGCTGGCGGATACGGGCATTCCGCTCAAGCCCGGCGACACGATCGAATACTTCGTGCGAGCCTTGGACAACTATGACGTCGACGGAAAACGCCATGCGTTCGGCGAGTCATCACGGCTTCGAATCAAGATCATTTCACAGGAGCAACTCGCGGCCCGCGCGGTCGACGAGTTGCGGCAGATCCGCTCGATGGTGCAGCAGGTTCGCGACGCACAGGCGCGCCTCGCACAGGAGACAACCGGTCTGTCGGAAGATCTTGCTAAGAAGCCCGCCGCCGACGACGCGGACCTTGCGATCGCCAATCGCCTGCAGCAGCAGCAATCCACGCAAACGTCGGCCACGCGTCAACTGGCAAAGCAGTTGAACGAGCTTCGCAAGACGATGGCGGAGAATCGTTCAACCGCGAAAGATCTCGACCAGACCGCACGCGACTCCGCCGCCGCTCTCGACGCGGTCGCGGAAGAACCGATGCGCAAGAGCAGTGAATCACTCACCGGCGGCGCGGAAAAAAATGCGTCGAGTAAAGACCGTCAGGCGGCCATCGAAAAATCACGCGAGGAGCAGGCCGATGCCGTTCGCAGACTCGACGGCGTGCTGTCGCGCCTCGGCGATGTCGGTTCGCTTCGCAACACGATTGACAACGTTCAAAGGCTTCTCGAGCAGCAGCGTGAGATCGGTCAGAAGCTGCGAGACGAGGCGAGAAAGAACGCGGGCAAATCGCCCGAGCAGCTCACGCCTCAGGAGCGCGCCGCTATGGACGCGCTTGCGAAGGAGCAAGAGGCTTTGGCCGATGCGACAGAGGCCGCTTCGCAGCGCATGGCCGAGCAGGCGAAAGAGATGCAGCAGAACGATCCGGCCGCTTCGCAAAGCCTCGCCGAAGCCGCAAAAACAGCTCAGCAGCAGAAGGTTTCGCAGCAGCAACGTGACAGTGCTCGCGAGTCGCGTCGCAATAAACAGTCCGCCGCCGCGGCGGCTCAGCGCCAGGCCGAGCTTGGCTTGGAGATGATGCTGACGCAGCTCAGGCAGGCGGAGGATCGAAAGCTCAGGCAGCTCGAGCAGCAGCTCGCGGACCTGCAGGAACAGCTCGCGAATCTCATCGCGCGTCAGTCGGCTCATAACCTCGACAACATTCTTTCGCGAGACGCCAAGGGTACGATCGACCCGGCCGTCTTCATTCGACTGCAAGAGCTTTCGGGGCGCGTGCAGGAGAAGGAAGGCGAAGTTGATATCGCTATTCAAGCTCGCGTGGAAATCGCCGCACAAAGCGTGTCGCAGGAGCGCACATTCCGCAACACGCGAGATGTGGCCGCCTCTGCGGAGAAGGTCGAGGGCGGGGCGGAGATCGCTTCGATGTTGTCGCGTGCTTCGACTTCGATGGAGCGTGCGATCGTGCACCTTCGCAATCAAAAAACTGCAGACGCGTACGACCCGCCACAGGTGGAGGCGCTCGCCCGGCTTGAACAGGCGAAACAGACTGTCGATGACAAGCGGGCGGAGGCGCAGCAGGAAATTGAACAGCAGCAGCAAGCGGCGATCCGTGCGGAGTTCGAGCGGATTCGCGCCGAGCAGGTGCAAGTGAATGCCGACACCACGCGCGTCGACAGCTCGCGCGGTGCCGACGGCAATCTCGCGCGGTCTCAGCTCGTGAAGCTGGGCCAATTGCCGCCGCAACAATCGAAGCTGCGCGATGAAATTACAAAGCTCGACCAGCGACTCACCAGTTCGGGCGGCGTGGTGTTTGTGTGGGCCAATCAGCGCCTCGCCGCGTCGATGCGAAAGGTTCAGGACAAACTCGCACAGCAGGACACCGGAACGCAAGTGCAGCGTTCGCAGGCCAGGCTCATCAGCGACCTCGATGCGATGATCGCGAGCATGATGACCGAGCCAAAGCCCAGGCGATTCGAGCAGGCAGGCGGCGGTGGAGGCGGCGGCGGAGGTGGTGGTGGCGGCCCTAAGCTACCGCCCGAGGTCGAACTGCGACTCGCCAGAGCACTTCAGCAGCAGGTCGCCGATGAGACGATCAATGCGAACGACGATCAAAAGGCCAGGCCGCCCGTCGATGAGAATGCGCAGACGGAATTCGTTCGGCGTGTGACGGAAATTTCGGACCAGCAGGCGGAGCTGCGAAAAGTGCTGGATGAAATGCTGAGCCGTGCATCGAAGGGAAAATCCACACTCGGGCCTGAAAAGCAGGAGCTGGTCGCGCTGCCCGAAGAAGCGAACAAACAAGACCTGGACGATGCGGATCTGGACGCACAATTGCTGGGCGGAAACGAAACGGCAGACGAGTCGGCGTCGATGCTCGAACGGTTGGGAGACCGCATGACGCGGTCGCGCCAGAGGCTGGCGATCGACAACGATCCGGGTGAGATCACGCAGCTCGTGCAGAACGAAATTGTAAAAACGCTTGGCGAACTGGTGGAGGAGGCACGTCAGGAGGAACCGCCGCCCAGTGATGGAAAGCCGCCACCGGGCGGGAACGCGCAGGCGTCGGGTAAGCCTTCTAAAGAGCAGGCGAACACGCAGGGGAAAAATCAGGGTCAGGGTCAGAGTCAGGGTCAGAGTCAGGGTCAGGGTCAAGATCAGCAAGGCACAACGTCGGCGGCGGATTCGAACGCCAAAGGACCGGCCGGTATGGACCCCGACAACTCCGACGCCAAACCGCTCGAAGAAACCGCGCGTGAGTGGGGCACGATCAGCCCGCGCCTGCGAGGCCCGGTTTTGGAAAGTCGCGACGAAACGATATTGGAGCGTTATCGCAGACTGGTGGAAGACTACAGCCGCGCTGTCAGCGAGGAAGCAGGGAAGCGATGAAGCAGAAATACCCGACAAAGTTTCGTTCGGTGATTGTCACGTCTGTCGTCACATCATCGATGCTGATTGGCCCGTTAAGCCTAACGCCACACGGCTCCAAAAGTTGGCTTGGAGCTTTAGCGCAAGTTCCGGAAGTCGAAGCGGCCAAGCCAGCGAATGCTGACCCCGCACAAGCTGACCCTGCACAAGCTGTAACCAATCCGCTTTCGGGAAAAGAGATCACGCCCGAGCTGCAGCGGGCGGTCGAGCGCGGGCTCGAGTTTCTCGCGAGTCGGCAAGATGCGACGGGAAAAATCAGCAGCTTCGAGTCGGCAGACACGGGCATCACCGCTCTGGCGGGCATTGCGTTTCTCGCATCGGGCAACACGCCGGGCCGGGGCAAGTACGGCGGCGAAGTGCAAAAGTGCATCGACTTTCTCGTGGCCGGTGCGCAGGAGTCAGGCCTACTGGGCGGGCAGGCGCAGCACGGCGTGATGTATTCGCACGGCTTTGCGACGCTGTTCCTCGCCGAAGTTTACGGCATGACGGGTGATGATCGCGTGCGCGAAGTGCTCGTGCGTGCTGTGCGGCTGATCGAGAGTTCGCAGAATCGCGAGGGCGGCTGGCGCTATCAGCCGTTGCCTCTCGACGCCGATGTTTCGGTCACGATCTGTCAGGTCATGGCGCTGCGGGCCGCTCGCGATGCGGGCATCAAGATCGATAAGGGCGTGATCGACCGTGCCATCGCGTACATCAAGAAATGCCAGAACGAGGACGGCGGATTCAGTTACATGCTGGGCGGCGGAAGCAGTTTGTTCCCTCGATCGGCCGCGGGTGTAGCGACGCTTTTTTACGCGGGCATTTACTCCGGCCCGGAGGTCGAAAGCGGTTTAAAATATCTCGCTCGGTACACGCCAGGCAAAGCGGACGGCGCGGACGCGGAATCGACCGCCCACTATTATTATGGTCAGTACTATGCGGTGCAGACGATGTTCCTTGCGGGCGGAACGCACTGGAGTTCGTGGTTCCCGGCGATTCGTGAGGAACTGCTTGCCAAGCAACAGCCCGGCGGGTCGTGGACAGGCGAATCGTCAGAAGAATACTGCACCGCCATGGCCTTGATCGTGCTACAGATTCCGTATCGATTTCTTCCCGTGTTCAGCGGCAAAGGCCCCGGCTCATGAAAGTGTTTTTCATTAGACTTGTTTTCACGCTGGTGGCGCTGCCGCTTTGGATCGCATCTCTCGCGTCGGCCGGGCCGGTGGTTGTCATACGAGTCGATGACAAGCAGGTTGAAATAAAGTTGCCGTTCAAGGCGTCCAGCGCCCAAGGCGTGGTCGAGACTGGGGGCAAGAGTGGGGACAAGTCCACCGTCATACCTCTAAGTGAAGTCGCGGCGATTCGGTTCAAAAATAATCTGAACACCAGTAAGACTTCGCCCGACGCGAGCGGTTTTCTCATCACCCTCACCGACGGCCAGCGTGTGGTGCGCAGCACGGCGAGCATCGAAAATGACATGCTTCTGGGCGACGGATCTGACGCGATCGCGCGGATCGACATCAAGCGCGTTGACCGTTTGGTTCGCGCGGGAATTAAGGTCAATCCGCCTGCCGATCGTACGTCTGACACGCTCATCCTTCAGAACGGCGACATTCTTCGCGGCCTGGTTGCGGAGGTGAGTGACGATCGAGTCCGCCTCGTCGATGATCAAAATAACGAACAGGCCGCGCCAGTTTCAAGCATGAGCGCAATCTTTTTTGCGCTGACCCCAGCGGGTATGTCGAAAGAGGCGCCATTCACTCTTGTGTTTGAAAATGACGCAATGGTGTCTGCGGATTCTTTGGAAATGGAGATGCTTGAAAACGGCGCGTCCCGCGCTTCATACGCATGGTCTGGCGACGGCGAGGTTCGGTCGATTGACGCAGCGACTTTGTCTGCGGTGTTTTATGAAAGTCCGGGGTTGCTCCGTTTGAATATGCGGACGCCCGCTCACGCGCAATCACGCGGATTCATCGGCGAATCATCGGCTGTTTCGTCTCGAATCCGATTTATTCGCATGTCGGCTGAGTCGATTCAATCGCTGCCGCAACTTGTGGACAACGCCATCATCATGCGGCCGCAAAGCGTCTTGACGTTCGCGATCGCGCCCGGTTCGTCCACGTTTCGATCACGACTCGCCCTGCGCAATCTCGGCCCACTGGGCAGTGCGTTTGCGCGTGTAAAGCTAGACGGAAAAACGGCGATCGAAATCAGCGACCTGGTTCCAGGGCAAGATGCCCGGCTCATCGAAATACCACTTGCGGGCGCGAAAGAGTTGACGCTCGAGATCGATTTCGCCGAGCATTACGGAATGCAGTCCGAGTGCGTATGGATTGATCCGGTGCTGCTGAAATAATCTGGATCGTTTTAACTTCTTGCGCCAATAACTTGGAAGGCGGCACAAGAGTCACAGGGTGATGACCTTCAAATTCACGTACGGCAAATCGATTGCATTCGCTTTGTGTCTGTTTCGGGCAACACAATCGACAATTTGTCAGTCGACGCCGATGTCTTCGTTCCATAGTTTCGGATTTTCTCGGATGAATTTTTCCATCATCGCGATGCAGGACGGATCGTTGAGGTCAATGACTTCGACGCCGTTGGTTTCGAGAAATTTGCGGCTCGAACCCCACTTGCAGCTTCCGCCGGGAAAGGTCACGTCTTCGCCGATGACGACTCTGGGCACGCCGAACTGGATGGCCGCACCCGTGCAGAGATAGCACGGCATGAGTGTGGAATAGAGCGTTGTGTTTTTGTACGAGCTTTGGCGGCCGGCGTTTTTCAGGCAGTCGATTTCCGCGTGCGCCATTGGGTCTTTGTGCTGCACGCGGCGATTATGCCCGCGGCCGATGATCTGGCCGTCGCGAACCAGCACACTGCCGATCGGAAGGCCGCCCTCTGAAAGACCAAGCAGTGCTTCTTCAAGGGCGGCGGCGAGGAAAGGGTCGGCCGGTAGTGCATGGCTCATGTTGTCGATCCTAACCGTTTACACCCGCGATAAAGAAGCCGGAACAGTTAACTATTGGACGATGGTCGAAGACCTTCCGAAAGTTGACGATGGGCGGCGATTAGGTTGAATTGCAAAAGCTGTTCGCGTTAGTTCGCGGGCCAAAGCGATGTCGTTCACCAAGGAATTGACCATGGGTCTTTTTAATGAGTTTCGAGATTTTATTGTCCGAGGTAATGCGATCGATCTGGCGGTCGGGATTGTCATTGGTGCCGCGTTCGGCGGAGTGGTCAATTCGCTGGTCGCCGACATCATCATGCCTCCGATCGGGCTACTCCTGAGCGGCGTGGATTTTAGTACGCTCAGGTTGGTGCTGAAGCAGGGCGTTCCGGAATCGATTTTGCCCGACGGCACGAAGATTTCGAAGGTGGCTGACGTTGCGATCAGCTATGGCAAGTTCATCAACGCGTTAATCGCCCTGGTCATTCAGGGATTTGCGATTTTCATGGTGGTGAAGGTGATCAACCGTTTGAAGTCGGCTCCCGCGCCCGCTGCGGCCGCGCCTCCGACGAAGGATCAGGTATTGCTGGCCGAGATTCGCGACGCACTCAGAACGCGCTGATGAACCCGCTGAATTCTAGTTGCAGGCCTGCCCGGATTTGATAATCCACTGGTCAAAGCGAACACTAGACACCTGAGCGCTCGGCGCTCGGGTGTTTTTAGTTCAAACTCCTAGAAACCGGCGTATTCTATTTGGTCGAATTTGATCGGAGGAACGTTATGGAAGCAGTGGAATGTCCGTCGTGTGGCAAGGCTTACGTTGCGAAAGCGGCGCTCGCGGGTAAGCGCATGAAGTGCAAGTGCGGCGGCGTTCTGGAATTTCCAGTCGCTACGACTGACGAATCCAGTCAGGCGGACGAAGACGCGATGTACGAACTCGCCGAGCCCGATCACGTGGCCAAACCGGTGGGCGGAAAGTGTCCGGGTTGCGGCGCGAAGGTTCCGAAGGAGGCGGTGCTGTGCGTGAGTTGCGGCCTGAATTTTAAAACCGGGAAGCTGCTTCAGACGCAGCAGCTCAGCGACAAGCCGATGAAGGGAGTTGTGAAAAAGGGGCCGCCCGCGCTGGGGGCATCGTCTCAGGGGGCCTTTTCTCAGAACGCATCGCGGCAAGGCGCGGCGCCCCCGACAAAGCCCCCGACAAAGCCCCCGACAAAGTCCTCGCCGATGCCGGGCCGAGTCGGAATCGCACCGACCGGCACTAAGAAGATCGACCCGCACGCGCAGCAGCAAAAGAAGCAGCTGTATACGATCATCGGCGTGGTCGCGGGCGTTGCGCTTCTGATCGGCGGTTCGGTCGTGACGCTGCAGTACATCGGCGAAGCGTCAGGCGGCGGGGAAATCTCGCAGCGGTTGGGCGACGACGACAGTGCGCTCAAGCTCATCAACGAAGACGGCGGCATCGAAGCGAAGGAATGGATCACGGCCGACCCTGCAAGGCGAATGCTCGGGGGGTTGAACGAGAAGCAGACACTAGCGAAAGTCGAAGGCTGGTATCGCCTTGGCGCAACAAAAGTTTATTGCAGCGGGGCGGCAATCTGTCTGACGGCTGTCATCGAGCTTCCGACCGAGAAAGAAAAGCGCGACGCGCTCTTCAACTGGGCCAAGGACTGGCACGAAAAAACCAACGAGAAGGTCGCCAAAGACGTCGGCCAGCGATTTCTCCTGATCCAGGTGCCGATGTTCGTTCCTAACTGATCTTGTGGACGCGGAAAAACCGTCGGACAAAAGGTCAATCGATTTTCATGCTCGACAGAACCGTGCCGTCTTCGCCGACGAGTTCGACGACGACGGCTTTGCTCGCCCAGTCGAATCGCATGAGCGCGAAATGATTCACCGTAATCAGCGGCCCTTGCCGGTAGCGGTTGGGCTCTTGTTTGAATTTGCCTGAGGAGTTATTCAGACTGCTGCTGGTCACTTCGTAAATCGGCTTGGGCGAGACGTCTTTTGCGACGCTAAACTCGCCGGAGTGTCGATCGCCCGAGATCAGGATGGTTCGCGTTGTTGAATCTGCGGTCTGCGTCTTTCCGATCAGATCAAACAGCCGTTTTTGTTCCAGCGGAAAGTTCAGCCATTTTTCGAATCGGTGCTCCTGCGGAATGACCTGGATCGAGCTCGCGATGATCCGTACATCGCACGGCTGCTTCATCTGTTCTTCGAGCCACGCCCACTGCTCGCGGCCCAGAATCGTCGCGGCGGGATTGGTCGACGAGACGTATGTTTTTGGTTTGACGTCGGGTGCGATTTCCAGCGCATCGCGAAAATATCGCGTGTCCAGAAGAATGACCTGCACACGCCGGCCTTCGGGCCCGAACGAGTAGCTTTCGTAAACCCCCGGCCGGCCCCGACGCGCGGAGTTTGGTGCGTCGCCCCAGAAGTCGAGGAACGCCTTCTGGCTTTCGATTTTGATCGGGTTTTCCTTGCCCGCATCATTGATGCCAAATTCGTGGTCGTCCCATGTCGCCAGCACTTTGGTTTGCGTCATCAAGTTTTTGAGTGCGGGAATCTGTCCGAGCCGGGCGTATCCGGCGTCGAGCATCGACTGATCTGTTGGATCGATGTAGCCATTATCGCCCAGAAAAATGAAAACATCGGGGGCGGCCTTGAAGATCGTGTCGAAGATCGGCGCGGCCCTCGTCTCACGAAAGCAAGAACCAAACGCGATCGTGTTCACAGGCTCGGCTGAGTTGACGATCTGATTGACCTGCGCCTGATTGACCTGCGCCTGACTGACCTGCGCCAGACTGACCTGCGCCTGGCTGACCTGTGCCTGGCTGACCTGTGCCTGAGAAAGGGACAGGGCACAAAGCAGCACCGACAATGAAGCAACTATTTTTTTCATGTTCGCGATGATAGCTACAAAGCACGAAGAAAGTGTGAGCAATGTGTAAGCATGGCCGAAGATCTCGCGAGCCTACAGCAGGCACATGCTTCGTCACATTTTGATTCTCGAATAGCTATGCCACCTTCACCGTTTCGGTGGCACGGGTCTCCGACCTGTGCATTAATCATTTCAGAATTACCCATTTTTTAGGTGTGACAGAGCACAAGCCTTGCTCCTCGATTGGAGAACTCCATCGCACGCGTTAGATTCGGGCTATGCCAGAAAAGATCACGATCGATCAAGTCCGACACGTCGCAAAGCTCGCACGGTTGGCGATTCCTGAAGATCGTTTGCCGCGGTATGCGAGTGAGCTGGACAAAATTCTCGGGTATGTCGACAAACTGCGCGAGGTAGATGTCACGGGCGTCGAGCCGACGGCTCATCCGTTGCCGCTGACGAACGTGCTACGCGAGGATGTGATCGGGCCGATGTTTTCGACAGAGCAAGTCCTGGCCAACGCGCCCGATCGCGATGATCCGTTTTTCAAAGTACCCAAAGTCATCGGCGGCGACGAAGACAGCGCGGGCTAAGCTTTTGAGTAAATTAAGCAACTTGCCAGGTCATTTCGCCCGCAACTGCAATACGATCGGCATCTCGACTCTTGTCTCCAGTTCGACCAGAACCGCGCCGCTGGTCGAGCGATCCACCCGCCGAACGACCTGGCCCGAAACACTCGCCAGCACTTCCTGCGCGTGCTCAAATCCGGTGATTTCGATGACCGCATTATCCAACCCGACGGATCGCGGGGCCATGCGAATATCGATTCGGCCTGCAAGGGCATGAACGCGATAACTGCCGCGCGATTCGTCGTAGCCGTCCTGATTTAAGTCGCCCGGTGCTTGCCGCTCGACCCGGCCCTGATCCGGATCGATCTCGACCACGCCGGGCGAAAGATGCGCGAGTCGCCACGTCGACTTCGACTGCCCTTTGCCGACAAATCGATACTCGCCGCCGTCGAAGCGTCTACCCAGATGATCGATCGAAACAAACCGCGTCGGGTCGCGAAGCGATTGAAACACGACCCGCGACTTAGACCATTCGATGAGTCGAAGAGGGTTGGCGCTTGATAGCTCTGACCCGACGAACTCCGCAAGATCGTCTGATGCAACGCGCCACACCGTTCCGCGGCGAAGCACGCTTAGGCCGGTGGTGCGAACCGAACGATTGTTGTCGAGCAGCACCACATCGTCGATCGACGCTTTAATCACACTCGAATTCGAAGGCGCGGATTGATTTTGAACTCGAACTTCAAGCACGAGCCCTTCGACATCATTCTGCGGAAAATCTTCGGGAATGTTGACGACGACGTTGGTCCAACCTTGCGGCGTAGTCAAAATCGACTCGCTCTTTGAAATCGGCTTGCCCGAAACGTCAAGGAGTGTGGCGACTGTGGTGGAAGCCTGAGGCGATCGAACGCGAAGTGCGACGGCCGTCCAGTTTGCGGGGAACGCTCTGCCGCGAACCGCCGCACCGATCCTGAACCCGATCTTCAACTCTTCACCCGCGACATCGAGAAACGAGCCGGCCTTCTCATCAGTTTGCCTCGCGACGCTGCACGAATTCGCAAGAACAAAAACCGCGTCGGCGGGAGAATCAAAGCTCAACACCACACTCGTTCGCGAATCGACGAAGTCGGGCGGTTGATGATGAGCTGACACTGGCGGTGCTGCGATTGTCCGAGCAACCATCAGGCCCGGTCGCGGCGATTCGCCGGTCAGTGCGCCAGCAATCGGTGCGGATCGCGCGGCAACCGGCGTAGGTGTGTTTGTTGAGCAACCAACAATGAGTACGCCAAAAAGCAGGCTGATCGCCAGCAGCTTAATAGCAATTCTCGTTTCGACATTGATCCACACCAAACCCATATCTTCTTACTATCGGCCAACCGCCGGTCGTGACGCAAGCGGCAGGGCGTAACATTCGGCAATGTCTGGAAGCAATAGCAGGCACTTAAGGCTTGCCGCAACGACCGTCTGACCAGCAGGTTTTCACGTCGCGGCGATGGCGCGAAGCTGCGCAAGACCCGCGCGAGCGGCGGCGGTGCGGTCGGGAAGATCGGTCGTTTCGATCAGGATTGACCCCAAATAGTCCGCTTCGCGTAGCAAGCTGAGAAGTTCACGCCACGGAACATCACCGCGGCCGATGATCGTCGGGCGTGTCAGGCCGGCGTCTCCGCGAACGACGTCCTGCGCTCGAACGTGCGCGATTTTTCGCGGCGGGAACATATTGAACGCGTCTGAAAACTGCGTGCCCTCGCGAATGACGGCGGCGGTGTCGATGCTCACAAAGAACCACGGACAATCCACCCGGGCCAGCGCATCGGCGAGCGATACGATCGGCGAGAGTGAGGTCGTGAGACAGATCATCACGCCCGCGCGATCCGCGCGGTTGCCGAGTTCGATCATCGCGGCATCGACCGACGCGATCGCCTGCGTGTCGAGCGGCACGGCATCGACTTCGACTTCCTGAACGGCGGTGTCGGGAAGGATTAATGCCCCGGCGAGCTGGGAGGTAATTCGCTTTCGCGGCGGCGTTACGCGGCCGCGCGGCAGAAGACCCACGTCGATGACGAGCTGCTTCGCGCCCGACTGCCTGCAGACCTGCATGGCCTGTTCGGCGAGATCGAGTGCGCGGTCTATGTCGACCGAGGTTCGTCCGCGCACGGCGGTATCGGGCATAAAGCCCTTGCCCGGCAGTGTGAGATGAAGTGCCTGCAGTTCAAGCCTTTGTGCGGCGATGAGGTGACGAAGCTCGCGAAATCCGGTCGACGAGAGTTCGCCGGGCATGTGCGCGACGGGAAACTCAATCGCGTCGAATCCGAGTGTGCGTGACTGCGAAGCGGCCTGGCGGATGTCGGTCGAAAGGGAGTGTGCGAGAACAGAAAACAGAAACGTGTTCATGATGCGATGAGGCTTCATTTCCCTTTATGGCTTCATGCCGTCTTCGCCGAGGCTCCGTGCAGATTCGTTCCGTTGAGTGTCATGCCGACCTGATCCAGGAGCGCGCTGTAACGATGTGCGATGTCTCCGCCGACGATGGACGCGAGTGTGATGCGGCGGTTGATCGCGTAGAGATGATCGACAGGCCAGGTATCGAGATACTTGCCCCATTTCGCAGATTTCACCGACACGATGCCGTCGTTCTCACCCTCGGAAGCGCGGATCATTTCGTGCGTGTGGAACATGAACTTTGGAACCGAAATTCGATTGGTCACACCCGCGACGGAAAAATACTCCACTCCCGGTGCGTCAGGCGTGTCGAGGTTAAACTGCTTCATCGAGGCGCACGTCAGGTCGCGCAGGCTCGGCCAGTTCAATCCCAGCACGTTAAGTAATCTGGAGGCGAGAGGTATGCGATTGGTGTGATGCAAAAGCCAGTCGGCGAAAGGCGTGCCGCGGTGGGGCGTGCAAAGCGTAATCACGGCGGCGACGTGGTCGGCCATGCCCAGGTGCGAAATCATGTGCCGCGTGTCCAGTCCGCCCATGGAGTGCGCCACGATGATGCATCGCGATGAAGACAACGAGCTGTTTTTACGGCTCAGCAAATAGGTCATCACCTGAGATTTAAGCTGCGCGGCACGGTGGGCGATCGACTGTGTGGCGTGCACGCGTGTGACGAGCAGCGGATGACCGCGATCGGTGATCGCCCGCTCGATGCCGCCTGAGAAGGTGCGAACGCCTGGCAGCGAAGCCAACGTAGCGCCGTGGCCCGAGAGAAAACCGTGATGAAGGATAACTGGCATCATGTGGTTTTGATCATACGCGCGATTGCCGAATTGGCGTACTGCCCGGTGGATCAATCTGCAATAATGGACGTTCAAATGTCTTTCGATCAAGTTCATCGCATGTCAGACATCGAGAGAACTGAGCAAAATAATGGTTCGGTTGATGTAAATTCCGCAAGGCAGTTGTCGATCGATTTTCTTCGCGGCGTCGCGGTTCTGGGCATCCTGCTCATGAACATCGTCAGTTTTGCGATGCCCGAGATCGCGTATTACGCACCGTATTCGGCCGCATCAATGTATCCCGGCGCGGCGTGGGCGAACCTCCAAGGCGCGGACGGCATCGTGCGTTACTTCTGCGTTATTTTTGCCGAGGGAAAATTTATTTCGATCTTCGCGATGTTGTTCGGCGCGGGCCTGGCCATCCAGAGCCAGCACGGGCAATTGATGTGGCGGACGGTCGGCGAGGTTCGAAAGTCGCAATCACTTCGGCTCATCGTGCTGGCGATCATCGGTCTGATCCACGCTTATTTCGTCTGGTACGGAGACATTTTGTTTAGTTACGCCGTCGTCGGCCTGATCGCGATCTGGTGTGTGAGACGGAGAAGGCTCTGGCTGATCTCGGCCGCGAGTGTTTTGCTGATTCTCCCGACGCTGCTCGTGGTGCTTCTGGGCGCTGTGATGATGCTCGAGCCAAGCGGTGAAAGCCTGGCGGCTTCGGAAGACGAAATGATTCACAGTGCGGCCGAGGTCGCGAGCGAGATCGCGGCCTACACCGGCACGTACCACCAGCAGTTCGAGCAGCGACTTCCGACCGCATTCTACATGCAGAGCGTAGGCCTTCTCTTCACCGGGCCTTACGTGCTGGGGCTGATGCTGCTGGGCATGGCGCTGCACGGCGCGGGCTGGTTTACGAACAGGCCCACGCGCTTGCACGTCGTACTAAGTGCAGTCTGTTTCGTCCTGGGCACGGCCGGTGCAATTGCGATCTCGGACATGAATCGTCGGTATGCCGATTCGCCTATGGTGCATGTCATGATTGTCTACCCCTTATTCTTGCTCACCGCGGTACTGACTGCGATCGCGTACTCGAAAGGCCTTGTCTCGCTTTGGTTTCCGATCGCGGGGAAATTGACCAACGCGCTCGAACGTGTCGGCAAAATGGCACTGTCCAACTATCTGCTGCAGTCGCTGCTATGCACGGCGTTCTTCTACGGATACGGGCTTGGCTATTTCGCCTCGATGGGCCGATCGCAACTGCTCGTCGTTGCGATCGTCGTGTGGGTGATCAACGTGCTCTTTTCAAAAATCTGGTTGTCGAAATTTTCCGTCGGCCCGGTTGAATGGGTGTGGCGGCGGGCCGTCAGGTCGATGAGTGGAACAAGCTAAGAAAGTATTAGCTCAGCCGAACGCAGTGAAGATTTTTCGGGGTGACACGCAATGCTGTGCGCGGAATTCAAACCGGGTACTACGTTCTGATATTCCAGAGCGTGCCCGAGCCGTGGGCCGAACCGCACGCTTTGCGAATACACAAAACGTGGCACCCGGCTCGATCGCGCTTTGATTCCGGGAAACTCTCTGACTTTTACCCTCGCAGACAGAACACCGGTCAGAGACCGGTGCCACCAAAATTATCATGGTGGCACAGGTCTCCGACCTGTGCGTTAATCGTTTGGAGTGCTACGTTCTGATACTCCAGAGCGTGGCCGAGCCGTCGGGCGAACCGCACGCTTTGCGAATACACAAAACGTGGCACCCGGCGCACGGCGTTGCGTGGCACAGCTATTTACACATAGGTGTGCTTGAAGTGCACTCGGCTGAAGTGTTATCTAGAAATAATGTCCGCATAATGCTTCGCCCAGCGAATCGCGATGTTGTTCCAGTCGAACTCTGTCATCGCCAGCTGACGCCCGCGCTGGCCGGCCTCTTTGCGCAGCGATTCGTCCTTCATCCATCTGGAAAGTTCGCGCGAAACAGCTTCCACCGAAAGCGGCGAAATACCGCCCGCACGTGCCTGCGTGATCGTCGGGTGCAACATGACATTGTCGCTCACCACCACCGCCAAACCCGCGGCCATGGCTTCGAGAACGGCGATCGCGAAATTCTCCTGATGCGATGCGAGAGCGAAAAGATCCGCGTCGCGAAGGGCCGCGATGCGGTCGGAGCCGAACATCGGGCCGGCAAAAATGACACGGTCGGCGATGCCGAGTTCACGTGCCTCGCGCCGCCGCGCCTGTTCGTAAGCGCCGCCGTCGGGCCCGACGATCACCAGTGTCCACTCCGCAAAATCCGGGCCGAGCGAGGCGATCGCCGGAAGCAGCACGTGCAGGCCTTTCTGCTCTGAAACTCGGCCCAGGTGCAGCAGAATTTTCGATTGTTTGAGCGCCGCAAAGCGATCGCGTAAAAACCCGCGCGGCGGAAGCACCTGGAACTCGGACGTGTCGAGGCCGTTGGGTTCCAGCACAACAGAGCCCTGCGGAAAACGCCGTAGGAGTTGTGCCTGTTCGATCGTCGTCGTCGCGTGAAGTCTTGTCGCATTGTTGATCAGACTGTCCGCGCCCAACACGCCGAGCATTCGCTTGACCATCGGCCTGCGCGACATCGCCCAGTCGCCCAGCATTCCGTGCGGCGTGAGCACATAGGGCTTGTTCATCTTCTTCGCAACGCGGGCCGCGATGATCTGGATCGGCTCCCACACGGCGTGAATGTGCACGACGTCTGCGGTTTGGATTTGCTTCGTAAGCGATGCGTGAAGCGACGAGTGATAGCCGCGGATGAGTCGTGATACCGGGCCGACGAGTGTGGTTTCGATTCCCGCATCGCGAAAGTCGGCCGCATCAATCAAGGCCTCGGGTCGCGCGAACGCCGCGATCACGCGGGGGACGACGCGGGGAATGAGAGGTGCGTCGATGCTTGCATTTTTTTGTGCACGTATCAGGCCGAGCAAAGCAATGGTCGGGCCGCCATTAATTTTGTCGATACCGGAAATGACATGGAGAACGTTCAACGCGAGCGAAGTTTCGTCGAGTGGGCCGGTAAATCAACAGCGTCGTCATCTGAGCGAAGGGCGATCAAGCGGACAAGACCCGATAGCGCGACGTAAAAAACATCTGACGCCTACGCAATATTGACTTGACGATTCGGCCTTTTGGGTCTCAACTAAAAGCCTATGAAGTCGTCATTCCACTCGATCTTTAAAGAGCGCCCGGACGGCACCGTCGTTGGTTGGGTCGAGGAGGTGCCGGGCACGGTGTGTCGCGGCCGAACCATTGATGAATGCAGGACGCTGCTCCGCGAATCGCTACATGTGGTTCTCGAAGCACGCCGGGCCGAAGCCAGGCTGTACGTGGACGCTCATTGCGTTGAAGAAACGCTCGACGTCGATCTTCCCGACGCGCTCTTTCACGTCGCGCAGGTTTAGTTGTGTTGGTGCAGGCCAAAGCTCGGTCTGTAGAAGACGCGTTTAGTGCTTCGGCATAACGAAATTGACGGGTCAGTTTGGAAGTCTGTCGGTGGCACAGGACTCTGTCCTGTGCTCGTCTTTTGTATTTGATATGTGCAATGAGTAGGTCGCATCGCGAGACACAGGTCGGAGACCTGAGCCACCGAAACTTTGTCCACTCAAACCCGGAGTCGCGCAAGACCCCCATTTCAATTAAATCACTCAAGTGAGGCAGGAATGGACGGAGCAGTCGACGGGTGTGTTGTCGACGGGCGCGTTGTTGCCGCGGACGACTCGAAGCCGATCGGCACTGGAATTCCGTCCTCGCCAATGATGCGAAGCTTTCCTGAAAATCCTTTGTCGGCCTTGCTTGATTCGATGGCCCCAAGATCAGTCCGGAGTTGTTCGACTTGCAGCCCGTTTTCGCGGAGCGTTGAACGCAGCTCATTGTTCCGTGCGAGCAGCGCGTAATAGGTATCGGGAAATGTCGAACGACTTGCCGCACGCGTGTCGCGCTCGATGAGCCTGAGCAGATCGAGATTGTCGCGAATCTCCTGCCGAAGCACGGCGGATCGGGCGTCGATCTCGTTGAGCCGCACGCGACTCGGCCTCGTCTGCTTAACTGCCGCGGCGTGATCGTCTTCCGAAATCTTCGCGACGGCCTGATCGATCCACGTCGCGCCGACCCGCACCAGTCCGCGTTCCGCGAGCTTCAACGCCAACTGTGCTTCTTGCTCCGCAAGTTGCCGCATCATCTCCTGCCCGCTGCTCGATTCACTCACCTGCTTTGGCAAAAGCACGGACAACTCTCTGGCGTTGTCAATAAGCACGCGAACGCCCGGCGCGGCCTGCAGTGCCTGATTCATCGCGATCGTCGCCAGTTGAGGTTTCTCAAGTTTGATGTACATCGCCGCCAGATTGTTCAAGGTCGGCGCGTGGTCCGGTGCTGATTCTCGGACAATTTCAAAACACCGCACTGCTTCTTGCGGCAAAGTGTCCGCGACCATCACGCCGCGAATGTAGTTCGCCGCGATGCACTTTGGGTCGAGCAAGATGGCCTGTTCGATCATCTCGGCCGCCTGATCCGGTTGTCCGTCAAAAAGCTGTAGCCGGGCCTGAAGCGCAAGGTCAGTTGCTTCGCGACTATTTAATTCGAGATCTTCGGGGAACATCCATTGCCCATTGCTCCGAACCGCACCGCGATCAAGTCTGCTGCGCCAAAGATCAAGATCGGCGCGGGCGATCTCCAAAACGTTTGTTCCCTTTACCTGCTCGACGAAGCGTTCGTATTGCGTCACGATCCGTGAAAGGTCTTCCAGATTCGCACTGCTTCGTCGCAGCGAATCGAGCCGATCCTGTGCCTCTTTTTCAGTCAGGCCGTCTAAACCAGTGACTGCATTCGCACTGGCATGAGCCTGCGTCGGCCAAATTGTCAAAACGCAGGTCATGACGATTGATAGAGCGAAAAATGGCCGAAGATGTCGAAGGAGCTTGACCATGGTGTAGAGATGAAGATTATCGCGAGGCTGGCGTTTGCGAAATAGAACGCTTTGCCCGACGTGATCGACTGATGCGATCGACTGATGCGATCGCCTGTTACTGGAGAGGTGTCCGAGTGGCCGAAGGAGCAGCACTGGAAATGCTGTATACATGAAAGTGTATCCAGGGTTCGAATCCCTGCCTCTCCGTTTTTGATATTTCGCGATCGTGGATTTAGGAGCATTGTGTCTGTACGTCTGGATTGACGGGCGACGTTTTCACAATTCGCAACGTAAACAAGATCGGTTAGCCGGGCCGCTCGCGGCCCAGTTTCCCACCAATCTGAAAACACGCCCGCACGCTCAATTCACTACGACTCTGCTTCGTTACCGCTAAATCCCCAGCACATCTTCGATTGTATACCGTCGGGCGGGTTTGCCCGCGAGCCATGCCGCCCCGCGAAGTGCCCCGCGAACGAACGTGTCGCGATTGGTGGCGACGTGCGAGATTTCCAGACGCTCGCCCTCGCCGGCAAAGTGAACCGTGTGCGTGCCGATGACGTCGCCCATGCGAAGCGAGTGAATACCGATGCTGCTCTGCAGTCGGCGTTCGCTTTCGGTGTGTCGTCCATACTTGAGATCGCGCGGCGAACGGTCGGTCGCGTCGAGCAATCGCCTGGCTAGCGTCGCGGCCGTTCCGCTGGGCGCATCCTTCTTATGGCGATGGTGCTGCTCTACGATTTCAATGTCGTAGTCCCCGCCCAATAGCCTTGTCATCTCGGCCGCGACGCGATTCAGCACCGCCACGCCCACCGACGTGTTCGTCGCATGAAGCACCGCAATATCCAGTGCCGCCTCGCTCAAAACCGCCTCGTGCGTTTGCCCCAAACCCGTCGTGCCCGTGAAAAGCGGAATTCGATTATTGATGCACACGCTGGCCCAGTGAGAGAGCGCATCGGGCGTACTAAAATCGATCAAGACGTCGGGCCTCACGTCCAGCTCCGCCTTCAGCACGACGCCAAGAGAAGGGTGATCGACGGCTTCGCCCGCATCAACGCCCAGCTTCGCATGGCCGGGCCGAACCAGCGCGGCCACGATGTTAAATTCCTCGCTTTCACGCGCAATCGAAATCAGGCGTCGGCCCATTCGGCCTGTTGCTCCGGTGATGGCAATGTCGAGGGGCAAGATGGCTCCAAGTGAAGAGTTGAAAGTTTGCGAAGAAACACCCACCCAAATCGTCTACCCAAATCAGCCACCCAGCGCTTCGATAATCGACCTCGGATCGCCGATCTGAGAAATGCGGATTCCGAAATTCTCGCCCACCTTCACCGCGACGCCCGTGCCGATCGTGCGGTTGTTGATCATGAGTTCCATCGGGTCGTCGCTGGCCTTTGGAAATTCGATGATCGAACCGGCCGCGAGTTTCAGAACCTCGTTCACGTTGATTCGGCGCTCTGCGAGTTTGACGATCACCGGCACTTGAATTCGCATCAACCGCTGCAGTTCTAGTGCGGTGGGGACGGCGGCGATTTGATTCGTGAGAATGGCCATGGGCTTTTTAGTGCGACTGCTTCGCCGCACCTTCGTGAACTATCCATCATCGACCATCCACTATCAACTCTCGTGAAAAGTCGTCTCCGGCGAACTCGGATTGCTGGGTATGAAACTCAGGCTTCTTTCATTCGTTGATAGCGCTTCGCCGGTGTGTGCGAGGCGCGATACGCCAATCGCATAGCGCGAAGGTCAGTCATAGGTCGACGATTCCAGTCTCACCATTCATTCGACGTATGACCTCGCGTAGCCGCGAACTTGCTGGCGCTTGATGTGCAGGCCGGGTCGGATGAAGCGCCAGCAAGCTGACGGCTATGCGGGAGATGCAATTTCGGTCGACAGAAGGAAGCACATCGTCGCGAAACTCGAACTCAAAGTGCGTACAAATCACCAGTCGACCTCATCAAGGATTATCGCAAGTACAACATGGAAATAGACTTATAGAAATACAGGCGTACAAGAAGCCTGTGAAAACATCGTGAAAAAACGTGCGGCCGGGGGTAAAACCATGCAAAACATCGAAAAACAGCGCAAAACGGCGGTCGCGGCGGTTCACCTCCGTCCGCTGTCCTCTTTCGGCGTTCCTCCCTACACTCGTCGAATGGAGATCAATCTTGTCGCGATCGCGGTCGGAAATTCACGCGTGCAGGTCGCATCGTTTACGTCGGGCGAACTTTTGGAAGTGCATCGGTGCGATCGAGCAGACGCGGCGGAAGTCGATCGGCTGATCAAGGCGGCGTGGGCGAAATCCAGCGCGGTGGGCGACGTAGAAATCGCCGCCGCCAGCGTCGTGCCGCTCGCCAATTCTGAGATCGACCGGCTCGTTTTCAGCCACTCGAAACAGCACGTGCAGTGGGTCGGAAAAGATCTGGACCTGCCCATCAAACTCGCGACGCGAGAGCCGACAAAGACCGGCATCGACCGCGCTCTTGCGGCGGCGGCGGCGTTCGAACAGCTTGGCAAGGCGTGCGTCGTCGTCGATGCCGGGACCTGCATCACCGTCAATCTCGTCGACGACAAGGGCCAACTGGTCGGCGGGACGATCGCCCCGGGCGTCGCGCTTATGCTCCGCGCTTTGCACGAAGGAACCGCGTCGCTGCCCGACATCGCATACGAACGGCCGTCCGGAAATTGGGGCACCGATACCACCAGCAGCATTCGACACGGCATCACGCAGATGATCCACGGCCTGGTCAAGGAGCAGGCAGAATACTGGGCGACCGAGCAGGGCACCTGGCCCGAAGTCATCGCGACCGGCGGCGACGCGCCGACCCTTTTTGCGGACTGGGAAATCGTCCACGCGGTCTCTCCCGACCTCGTACTCTACGGCATCGCACTCGCCTACTCCGAGCATCACATCAGGCACGGCTCTTAATGATGACCTCGCAAAATGTATTTCAAAATCTCACTGCGCCGGGCACTGCGGCATTGCAGGTCGTAAGACTGACCGGGCCGGGCGTGATGGAGTTTCTCGCGCGCCGATTTTCGCGGGCGATGTCGTCAGGTCGACGTTCGAATGGATTTTCGCACGGCGAACTGCGCGACGATTCGGGCGTGATCGACGATCCGATCGTCGTGATAAATGAGACGGAAAAATCAAACGGCAGTCCGGCAGAAATGTCGGCGGAGATTTCGCTGCACGGCGGGAAGGCGATCGAAGACGCCGTCGTTCGGCTGCTTCGTATCGAAGGATTCATTCCGAGTTCGAACGATCAGCAGCAGCACTCAATGGATGAGAAGGTGACTCGCGTTTTGCCCCTGGCCCGGACGCGTCTCGCGCTCAAATGTTTGCTCAATCAGCCAAAAGCGTGGGCGAATTCAGAGAACGTCGATGCGAACGATCAAGCCCTTCAACGTCTATTACACCCGCCGACCGTTGCGATCGTGGGCGTGCCTAATGCAGGGAAAAGCTCGCTCGCCAATCAACTTTTCGCACGTCAGCGGACGATCACGGCCGACATGCCGGGCACGACGCGAGACTACGTCAGCGACCTCGCCGACATCGACGGTTTGGTCATCCGACTGCTCGATACGCCCGGCCTGCGAGAGACGGACGACGCCCTCGAACGCCGCGCGATCGAACTCGCACAGCCCGTGATCGCGTCGGCCGATCTGATCATCGAACTGCTCGACGCGACGACCTCGCTCGACGAGCAGCGCCGAATAATCGGCCAAACAATTCGAGGCACGACTCGCGATAAAACAGTGACAGCGCGAGTCTCCGAAATCGTCGTGGTGAACAAGGCCGACCTCATGCCGTCGAACGCGTCAATCGAATTTCAGCTGGTGTCCGCACTTCAGGGCACGGGCATCGACGAACTGAGGCGAATCATCTTTCGACGCCTACTCGGCGAAGCGTTTTCGACGTCGCGCGCGTACGTGTGGTGATGATCATTTCCCGGCACGTTTCGTGGATTCGTGTCTCGCAAAATCGCGGTGTGTGGTCTTCAATCGACTGATTCATATGCTCTGGCCATGATCGAACCGCCAATCACATCCACGCCGTTCGCGTTTTTTAAACGCATTGCCGATGCAAATGCGTTTCATCGCGTGACGTTGACGCTCATCCTGATCAACGCGGTTTTGATCGGCGTAGAGACAAGTCGAACGATCATGGCGGAGTACGGCACGCTGCTTCACTCGATCAACATCGCTTTCCAAATCGCGTTCGTCACGGAGATCGTCATTCGAATTTTGGCGTACGGGCCGCGATTCTGGAATTTCTTCAAAGACGGTTGGAACGTGTTCGATTTTCTGATCATCGCGGCGTCGCTCCTGCCCTCGGCCGGTCCGCTTGCCACAGTCGCAAGGCTTGCGCGGGTGCTGCGAATACTCCGCGTCATCACCGCCTATCCCGAGCTCAGGCTCATCGTCAACACAATGCTCAAAAGCATTCCGTCCATGATCCACGTCGTCATGCTCGTGGCGCTGCTCATGTATGTGTATGGCATCATCGGGTTCTACAAATTCTCTGAAATCGATCCGGAAAACTGGGGCACGCTGGGCCAGAGTCTGCTCAGCCTGTTTCAGGTGCTCACGCTCGAAGGGTGGGCGGATATGCAGAAGGCCGTCATCGGTGAGCAGCCTTGGGCGTGGCTGTTTTTCGGCAGCTTTGTGGTGATCGCGGTGTTCGTGGTGATCAACTTATTCATCGCCGTCGTGACCAACAATCTGCAGCAGGCGAAGCTGGAAGAAGAGCAAACGCTGAATGCGGCAGAGATGGAACTTCTAGGTGCCGTGCGAGATTTGCGCGAGCGCCTTGATCGGTACGAGAGAGGTCAGAAGCCAATCAATAAGTAACGCCAGAAGGTCGTGTCGTCGTGGATCAAGTGCCCTTAAATTACCATCGGAGTGCAAGTTGTGAAGAGGCAGGGAAGCATCATTCTTCTGGGCGCGCGGGGCAGCGGAAAAACGACCGTCGGCCGATCGCTGGCTCAGGCAACGGGCCGGGGGTTTATCGATCTGGATGAAATTCTCGTCGACCGTGCGCGGCTGTCGATTGCCGAGATTTTCAAACGCTACGGCCAGCCGTGGTTTCACAGGCTCGAAAGTCGGGTGCTCAGGGACGCACTTCGTGCCGCGTCGAGCAGGTCTCTGATCATCGCAACGGGCGGCGGCGTG
>JBBQKP010000019.1:0-28010 GCA_038326995.1 Tepidisphaerales bacterium | reverse complement strand
GAACAGGGACGGATATTAAAACTCATATTCAAAGAAAATATGCAATTTATACCCCTTCGCTGGGATGAATTGGTGTTGCTAATGGAGGGTGTAAATCCAAATGCCAGACGGAGAAAAAGATTCAATATTTCGTAAAAAAGACTCGCTCCGCCCGCCCGGGCACGGCACTTAGATCGCCCGCCTGTGCTTATAGCGCATCGATCTCGGCAAAGTTTTCCTTTAGCGCGCCATACAGCTTGGCGTAAGCGGCATGGTGCTTCGCATAAAGCTGAACGCCCTTTTTGCTCGGCTTCGTTGTGTCGGTGACTTTGATCGTAACGCGACACGCTTCGGTGATGCTTTTCCAAACTCCAGTTCCCGCACCGGCCAGGAGCGCGACGCCATACGCCCCGCCCTCCTTGCTGTTGGTCAGGGTGAGGGGAGCGTTGTAGATGTCTGCCTGGATGGCGCGCCAGAGTGCGGATTTGGTCCCGCCGCCCGTTCCGCGAACTTCGCGCACAGGAATTTTCATCTGGTCGCGCATGATTCCGAGCATGTCGCACATGCCGAAGGTGACGCCTTCGATGAGCGAGCGAATCATCATGGCGCGATTGCTTCGCCGGGTCAGGCCGATCCATGCGCCGCGTGCCTTCGGGTCGGGATGCGGGCAGCGCTCGCCTGTCAGATACGGAAGGAAGAATAATCCTTCGCACCCGGGTTCGGCTTGATTGGCGAGTGTGTCGATTTGATCGAAGACGTTGCCCCTGGTCTTGCGTGCTCGCTCATGTTCGACCTGAGCGAGTTCGTCGGCGAACCACTGCATGGAACCGGCGGCGGAGAGCATGCAGCCGAAGACGACATACTTTCCGGGCACGGCGTGGCACATCGTGGCGACGCGGCCGACGACGGCGTCTTTGTCGTCCAGCGCGGCCGTATCGGAATGAGCACACAGCACGCCGCCCGTACCGAGATTTGCGTTGAGCAGGCCCTTCTCGACGACGCCATTGCCGATCGCGCCGCTCATGACATCACCCGCGCCCGCGACGACGGGAGTGCCGGTCTTCAAGCCCAGCGCCTTGGCCGCACTGGCGAGGAGCGTGCCGGTGACGTCGGGCGATTCATAAAGTTTCGGCAGTATGGCCTTGTCGATCTGAAGGGTTGAAAGGAGATCGTGCGACCAGTCGCGCGAGATGATATCGAGCATGCACGTGCCTGATCCGTCGCCGACGTCCGTCGCAGACTCGCCGGTCATGATGAGTCGCACATAGTCCTTGGGCAGCAAAAGTGTCTTGAGGCGTGCGTAGTTTTTGGGTTCGATGTCGCGAAGCCAGAGCAGCTTGGGCAACGTGTAGCCAGTCAGCGGGAGATTGCCGGTGAGCGCGAGCATTTTCTTAGCGCCGCCGACTTTATCGAGCACAGCCTGTGACTGCGCCGCGGTCCGCTGATCATTCCAAAGCAGTGCCGGGCGGATCACTTTGTGTGACGAGTCGAGGAAAACGCTGCCGTGCATCTGGCCCGAAAGCCCGACGGCGGTGATGGCCGTGCCCTTAATTTTTGAAGCCTTGATGACTTTGCGCACGGCAAGGATCGTCGCCTTCCACCATTGGTCGGGGTTCTGCTCGGTCCAGCCCGGCTTGGGCGTGAGAAGCGTGTGCGGACTGTCGGCGGTTGCGAGGACCTTGCCTTTGGAGTCGCAGATCAGGGCCTTGGTTCCGGAGGTGCCGATGTCGATGCCGAGGAGGTAGGTCATGCGTGATATGAAAAGTAGAAAGGTGAGGAATTTAGAATTGCGATTCGCCGATCGATCGCCTCGCGAAAAGCACGTCGCGCTGAAGTTGCTCGATGAGCTGTTGCTTTGAAATGAACTTTTGCTGCTCGCGAATCCAATCGCCGATGTGGATGGTGAGCGTACGTCCGTAGAGGTCGCCTTGGAAATCGATGAGGTGCGCTTCGACTTGTCGGGCGGCGTCTTTGAACGTGGGTGCAGAGCCGATGGAGAGCGCGACGGCCACACGCCGACCGTCGATGGTGCACATTGCGGCATACACGGCGTCGGCGGGGATGAGCTGATCGTCGCAGTCGAGGTTGGCGGTCGGAAAGCCGATGGTTCGGCCGCGTGCATTTCCGTGAACCACTTTGCCGCGCAGAGAAAAACTGTTGCCCAGACATTGGGACGCATCGCGTGTTCGTCCGTGCAGCAAGAGCCACCGTACAAGCGAACTGCTGACGGAAACTTCCTGCGTGCCTGTGAGCAATGCGGTCGAATCGTCGACGATCGATAGCGAGATCGAGTCGATGGCACACCACTCTTCGAGCAGCGAGATCGTCCCGGATCGCTTGTTGCCGAAGTAAAAGTCAGAACCTTCTGCCATCAGTTTCGGCTTCAGGCCGTCGCGGACTGCTTCGTAAAACGCGCGAGCGGAGAGGTCGAGCAAGTCGCGTTCGGGTCGCAGGAGAACAACGTGATTCACGCCGAGCGATTTAAGAATTTCGAGCTTGAGCGATTCGGGCGTGAGGCGAGGCGGCGCGTGATCTGGACGCAGGACTGTGAGTGGGTGCGGCTCGAACGTGAGCACGACAACGGGCAGGCCGCTCTGGGTAAGTGTCTGGATAATTTTACGATGGCCCAGATGAAGGCCGTCGAAATTGCCGATCGAGACCGCCGCGTGCTGCGGAGCGTCTACGAGCGAATGGATGTGCTCTGAGATGATCACGGCAAAGTTATCGAACGCGAACATCGAGCCACACGAGTCGGTGGTCGCTGCTGAGATTGTCTTTGATGAGCGAATGAAGCGGGTCGGACGATGCGGGCCAGAATACCCCGCCGCCGTTTACCCGCAGCGTCTTACTCGGAAGAACGTAATCAATGCGAAGGTTGCCGCTGCCTCGCGTGTCGTTCCAGTCGGCGGTGTCGGTGTTGGCGGGCGTGACGTGGGAATTATTCTTACCGCCCTGCTGAGTCGCGGCTTCCTGTGCGCCAAGACTTGTGGGCGTAAAACTCGAATTGATCAGCGGGTGATTGAGAAGCTGTCGAATGGCATGATCGACACTGTCGCCATCATTCGGATCGGCATTAAGATCGCCCATGACGACAAACGGTTCCTGTCGAACGAGCGGCTTTGGTTTGCCGCGTGCCCAGTCAGGCCCGCTTGCTGAATCGACGTATGTTGTGTTTTCAATCATGTTGGCAACGAGCTTGATCTCGTCGTGATTGCGAAGGCCGTTGCGATCTTCAGGGCCGTCGAAAACGGGCGGCGTGGGATGAGCGGCGATGACGTGCACGGTGCGGCCGTTGATGCGGATGGGCACGTCGACGTGATTCTTGCTGGATAGCCGCATCACATCCTGCGCGGCCTGCGAGTAATACGTCGTGGGCATCCGGTTGTTGGGCAACTCCTTCCACAGGAACTCGCCGCTGCTGCGAATGTTCGCATGGTCGATCGGATAATTACTGAGAATCACGAAAGCGTATCGTCCAGGGAACTCGCCCCACCCTTGGGCGTCGGCGGCGTAATCTGCAGAACCCATTGCCGCGACGATCTTGCCGTCGCCGTTCATGTCGACCCCTGTAGGGACGCCTGTGTTGGCGGGGACGATGTAAGAGTATTTAAATTTGATCGACTTTGAACCGTTGTGCGAGACGGCCAGGTAATTTATTTCAAAACCTGCGAGTGACTTTCCAGACTGGTCGTAATCGAATTCATTGAGTAACAGTACGTCGGGTCTAACACGCTGAACGATCTCGGCCACGGCGCTGATCTGCTTATCTCCGGGCTGCTGCAAGTCGGCCTGCATCCGGCCCGGTTGGTCGCGCGTGAGTGAGGCGTTGAATGTCGCAAATCGCACATCGCGACCGCAACCTACGATCATCAAAGCTGCAAAAGTCATCCCGGAAAGACGCCGCGCGGTTGTTTGCCACATGGAGCGGAGTTTACCAGCGATATTGGAATCGTTCGAGACCGTCGATCCGATTGGCTGAGCCAGGAAAGATATTTCTTCCAAAAAATCAAGGGTTGTCCGTTCATTCGCGCTGTTAGCCGGGGTGTGTTGCCGGTGATGTTGCCGGTGATGTTGCCGGTGATGTTGTTGGTGATGTTGCTGTTGGAATTACAGCGGGTTGCGCCTCAGGTGCAGCGATTGGATTTGGCGTTGGTATCGGTGGCAAAACGGGTTCCGGGGCGGGTTTAGACGTCGCGGCCTCATCTTGACGCTTACGTTCGAGGTCGCGAAGGACGGTCTGACGGTCCACGCCCTGCTGATTCGCCGCAGCGAGTTTCCCGTCAAATTGACGCGCGATCACCGGATCTTCGATCCGTAGATTTCGCAAGGCGCGCTGCGCGAGTTGTTGCCTCTGCAACTTAACGGCTTCTTGTAAGCCTCGGTCTTCGAGCTCGGCGCGAATGCTGTCCTTCACGTCCTCAAATTTCTGTGTTCTGGGGGCGAGTTTTTCTTCGAGTTTAATCAGGTGATAGAGACCTTCGGTCAGGACAGGATTACTGATCTCGCCGGTTTGAAGTGAAAACGCGGTCTCGGCGAACGCGGCGTTAATGCCGGCGGTGGTTCGGGCGAAAGGCGGCATCTCACCGCCCAGGTTCTGCGTGAGTGGCGATCGACTCATCGACCGCGCGACCGCCGCAAAGCTCTCGCCCGTCGCAAGGCGTCGTTGCGCCTCGCCGATCTCCTGCATGTTCGAGACGGCGATGTGCCTCACGCGAACACGCTGTCCGTACATCGTATTGAACGTCTCTTCAAGATTGGTGTCGGAGATTCGATTGGCAATCATCGGCCTGCCGAGCGCTCGCAGATACGCGTTCGTCTCGATCACGATGGCGAACTCCGTACGAGTGAGTCTTTGCTGCGACAACAATTGATCGACAAGGCCGTCGTATTGTGTTGGATCGACATCGGGAAAGATCTGACTAAAGGTCCGGTCGCGCTCCGCCTGCACGTCCGCCGAGGTCAGTACGATGCCGATGCGGCTTGCTTCGTCGCGAGCCATCTGCAACTGCGTGATCTGCAGAAGAACAGTAAGGCCATAGCTTTCGACCAACGGTTCCATGAGCTGTGATCTTCGAATTTGAACGCCGTCAATGCGCGCGATGATGGGGTCGAAGATCGCGGGTTGCGTTGTCCCGTTGATACTACTTTGAGGAACACCCGACTGTGACGAGCCTGATCTATTTGAGCCGGAGTTCGGCGAAAACTTGCCGGGCGTGGCTGGGCCTTGAGGGGCACAGCCGACCGAAATTGCGAGAAGCTGTAAAACGAGAGGAGCAACGAATTGAACACGGCGACGCTTGAGAGTCACTGGAGTCATAGTCGTAGTATCAAACGCCAAGCCGACGCGTCAAATCACGCGGGTAGCAGACGGCTTGCAGAACGCGCCGGTGGCAGGCGTATCTGCGAGTTAGGCGTTATCATTTCGTCATGATGATCGTCGGGCATGGCATTGATCTAGTTGAGGTGCAGCGCATCAGACGGCTGGTCGAAGACCACGGCCAGCGATTTCTCGACCGCGTATTCACACGAAGCGAGCAGGAATATTGTGCGTCGCGCGAGAAGCGATATTTCGAGCACCTGGCTGGTCGTTTTGCCGCGAAGGAAGCCGTCTTCAAAGTGCTCGGCACCGGGCTGAGCGGCAAAATGACCTGGACGGATGTCGAAGTTGTCAAAAGCGCGTCGGGTCAACCGCAGGTCGCACTTTCCGGTGAGTGTGAGCGAATCGCCAAATCGATGGGTATCCATCAATGGCACCTTTCGATCAGCCATATCGAAACTCACGCGACGGCAAGTGCGATTGGCAGCAGCACGATCGGTTCCGGTATCGGACCATTAGATGATAGGACATGACGCCGAAAATTGCGTCCGCGGCTACACATCAAATTGCGGCTCGCTCATGGACAACTGTTCGAGCCCGTCGATCACATCCTGCTCATTCAGTACACCCATCTGTTCAAGCGTCAGAAGCGCCGCCTTCTGCTCAGCGATTTTCTTGTTCATGCCCCACGCGGTCGGATATCGCTTGCCGTGGATCGTCACGCCGATCTCAAAACACTTGCTGTGGTCTGGTCCTTTCTCATCAAGCAGTTCGTAGATCGGCGTGTGCCCGGTTTCGCGATGAACAAATTGCTGAAGCGTCGCCTTGTAGTTGTGCTGGTGGATTGTGGCGCAAATTCTGGCGACATGAGTTTCCATGGTCCGGAGCACAAATTCACGTGTCGTTTCAAGGCCCGCGTCGAGATAAATCGCCGCAACTACAGATTCGTAAACGGCCGCGGCGAGTGAAGGCGGAATTGATGTTCGCGATGTGATGCCCTTGCCCAAAAACAACAATTTGTCCAAACCCACTTCGCGCGACACGGCCGCACACGTTTGCCTTGAGACGATCGCGCTTTTCACCTTGGTCAAATCCCCCTCTGCGTAATTTGGGAATCGACGATACAGGTGCTCGCACATGATCAAATCCAAAACTGCATCTCCAAGAAACTCCATACGCTCGTTGGACTTGAGTCGATCATCCGCGATTGAGGCGTGTGTCAACGACTCCTTCAACAACGCGACATCGGCAAATGTGTGCCCAACGACCTTCTGGGCGTGTTTGATCTCTACGTCTGTCACAATATGCTCCCTCGCATTGACGGGCCGACCAAGTTATTTACCGTTGAGTCATGTGGCCTGAAGCCATGCAGATATGTTGTTCAGTCGCGGCTTCAATCAAACCCATTTTTTTTACTTGCTTCCTCTCCGAACCGCCGACTCGATTCTCCGAAGGTTAGGGTTGTGTCAAGTCGGTGTCAATTTCATTTTTCTATTCACACGTTGCCCGCACATCGGCGAGAATACCGACCTAAAGTCTGTGGCCGACTTCGCAACCGCTGCTATACTCCGTCCGCAGGCAGATATCAGAATAAGCATTATTCATATGAGTAAATCTACCTCCAAAAACTCTGGCCGTTCTAAAAAGAACTCGACGCACGATGCGGCGGGTATTGATGGAGCGGCTCTTGGCGCTGGGGGAGCACTCAACGCTGGCGCGTTGAGTTCGACCCTCGATCCGTTCACCAAGGCAGCCGTCATCGCCGCAAGTGCGCTCTCTGCCAACGTGCTGGTACTTAACCGGTACTATCAAGCGATACGGGTCATTAATGTTCGTCGCGCGTTTGCGATGCTGTGCCGCGAACTCGCCGAAGTCATTCACGTTGAAGAGTCGGACGCGGGCACGAAGCAGTTCGTCAACATGGATTTCTGCTCGTGGCGCGAACTTTCGGAACTGCAGTATCAGTATGAGCCGGAAAAGTTTGACTGGATTCGAACTGTTCGCCTGCCGATCGCGGTGCCGAGAATTATTCGTCTGCTCGGCTACGACAAGTTGCCCAGGCAGGAAGTGAAATTTAATCGCCGAAACATTTTCGCGCGCGATAGCAACAAGTGTCAGTATTGCGGCAAAAAATTTCAGACACCCGACCTCTCGCTCGACCACGTCACGCCTCGCTCGCAAGGCGGCCGCAGCACGTGGGAGAACATCGTCTGTTGCTGCATCAAGTGCAACGTGAAAAAGGGTGGGCGAACCCCCGATCAGGCGAGGATGAAACTGCTCACTAAGCCGATCAAACCCAAACGGAGCCCGGTGATCAACATCCGCCTCTCCGACCAGAGGTACGCGTCGTGGAAACAGTTCCTCGATGAGGCGTATTGGACGGTCGAGCTGCGGTAGTATTGCGATACTTCTCTAACTCCTGCTCACACCGCTATGTCGCTCGCCGCGGCGTTTGCTCGAACCTGTGCCCCGCTCTTGCAACCCGGAATAACGCTAGTGATCGCCGCGTTGCGCAGGCACCACGCCAACGCCCACGTTGCCATGTCCATGCCTTCTGGAAGCTCTGTTTGCGCGATCTTTTCCACTTCACGCAATGAATTGTCGCGGTCGATCGGGTCGTGCCATTTCCCGCGCACTTCGCTTGCGTCAAAAGTATGGCCGGGCCGATACTTGCCCGAGAGATAGCCGCTCGCAAGGGGAACCCTCGCGAGCACACCCAAATTTTGTGCGACACAGATCGGCAGCGACATTGTGTCGGGCCCGCAATCAAGGCGGTTATAGATCAACTGAATGACCTCAACTCCGCGCGGTTGCGACGCCGCAATTTGCTTCACGTTCATGTTGTGACCAACCGAATTCCCAATATGACGGATCTTGCCCTGGTCTTTCATTTTGTTGAGTGCCGCCAGGATGTCGTCGTCGAAAAACTGCGTGTCGCCCCACGAGTGATACTGCTGCACGTCGATGTAATCCGTCTGCAGCGCGGCCAGGCTTTCATCCGTTTGATCAACGACGTCTGACACGCTTCGCGGCTCGCTTCGCTCAAAATTTTTGTTAAACTTATGACCGAATTTTGTCGCGATCATCCAATTCGCGCGGTCTCGCTTCACACTCTTGCCGATCAAACGCTCGGACTCGTGGTCGCCGTAACACTCGGCGGTATCGATCAGATTGATTCCGCAGGCTCGGCCCGCATCAAAAATTTCATCGACCGTAACCTGCGAAAACGGTCCGCCCCACTCGCCCCCGAATTGCCACGTGCCGATCCCCACCACCGACACACTCAAGCCCGTCGAGCCTAAAATTCTGTGTTGCATCACCACATGATATCCGCGCCCGATTGGCTACACCAACCAAGTGATGTGATCCCGACTCAGCTTTCGAAGAGGCTAAGATTTGGACTTCGCTTCCACCCCGCCGACACTTGAATTCTGTTTGCACTTTGGAGTATGCATTCGGATTGAAGCAATTCCTCCCGGCGGCTCCAGGATGCTGCTGACTTCCCGCTGGCCCTACAATGTCCAACCCCACAGCACCCAACCTGCCCCCGCACGTCCCCGCCGACGAAGAAACGCTGGCTCGCATCACCCTCCTTTGCGACGCGGCGGGAATTGTCGAATCCCTTTGCGGCAAGTCGTTCGCGAATGACACTCTCGCTGCGGCCGATTCTTCCACCGAACTGCAAGCAGCAGCAGCCGCGATCGGAAAGCCCTGGCACACGACGTTCTGGTTTGATCATCTTGATTTCGACCAGCGCGAGGCTGCCCGTATCCAGAAGTCCGCGGCTCAGGGAATCGGCGGCGAAGCGCGTGTGTGGGTACGCGTTGCAGAGCACCAACTCGTTCGCGCTGATCTCACTGTCGAGCCGCTGGTCACACCCCTCGGCCCTGTGAAATTGTTGATCCGGACATCGCCCACCCTCACCGTCGCACGTCGTAAACCAGGGCAATCTATCGAGACAAAGACGCTTCAAACGCTTATCGACTCGCGTTCCCAGATTGCAGAAGCATCCAACGCACCAGTTTCAACAGGCACGGCAGTGATCGCTGGCCCACCGTCGCCGACCGATCTGCTTTCACAGCGCGTGCCCATCGCCATTTTCCGGGCCGACCTGGAAACGGGGAGAGTCATTGGCGTAAACGACGCCTTGCTCGATCTAATGGGCGTTGAATCACGAAACCTCATCGGATCACTCCTGACAGACCTCATCCATATGGCGGATCGTCCCGCATTGTCGCGCGGCGTCTCACAGCTGTTCCAAGCCTCCACCGGCGATCTGCTCATCGACACGCGATTGCCCGCAACCCCCACGCGAGGCGACCTCTTCGTGCGACTTTCCCTCCTTGCCGAGGCAGAGCGAAAGACCGCGCTGGGATTCGTGCGTGATGTGACCCATGAACGCGGCATGCTCGATCTCATCCGCAAAGCCGATGAGCTTTCGCATCTGAGTCGTCGCAGCGACGGAACCCTTCGCCGACTCGAAGAAGTCATCGCCAACTCGCCGGCCGGCGTCGCAGTCTTTCAATCCGGACGATCTGTCCTGAAAAACCGTGCGTTCAGGCAGATAGAGGACGCGCATGCGTTCGAAGAATCCGCTCTTCTCTCCGCACTCGCCGCCAAGCATCCTTGCACGATCGAACCGACCACATCGATAGGCGCGAAGCTTTTCGTCTTTCCACTTGAAGTCGAAAACGACGCTGAACTTGTCGGCGTGATGGCGATTCTTCCCGAACTTGCACGCGGGTCCGGGCTGTGGGTCAGGATTGATCAGCCCTTTCTCGAATCACTTGCGTTTGCCGCCGCGGTCGTTGAGATTCATGACGACTCCGAGAAGATTGCGCTCTTCAACACGCACTTCACAATGCTCCTCGATACGAATCGAGATGGCGCGAACTTGCCGCCCATGCATTCGATTCCGATGGGCGTTGCAAAATGGCTTCGGCTGTCCATTCCTCAAAACACCGACAGAAAGGACGACTTGCAAAGAGTCTGGCAAGACGCTGTGTCTGGCAGTCCGGTTGCAACTCTTCTTCTGGATGCCGAATCGCGCGTTCATTTTGCCAACCCCGCTGCCGTCACGTTTCTTGCCAATCCGACTGTCGTCGGCATGAGCGTCGAAGATATCCTGCCCGTTACAGGTCTCTCGCTCGTCGGCCCGGATGCGTCGGCACGCGGATCGACCGTCGTCTATCGCGTGCTCACTGTTGAGGCCACTCGAGTCGAGATTGAGATTTCCGTCCATCCAACCGCAAGCGGCTGCGTGATGTTTGTGACCGACACGAGCCAGCGGCGCGCCGCAGAGCATTCCATCGCACGCGCCTCCCTCTTCTCCCGCGCCCTGGCCTCGCCCGAAGTTACAGTCGGTGTCATAGAATGGGACGTTCAAAATGGATCGACCACACTTTCCAACGCAGCCCGCCAGATGCTCGGCCATCTTCCAGACGAGCCCCTTGGATGGGCCTCGGCGTTTAACCAGATTGATGCGCAGGACAAGGTGCTGCTCGAAGCCGCGATCTACGAATCACTCGATCAGCCCAAAGCGTATCCGATGCATTTGCGTTTGCATCGTGGGCCGAAAACTCTCGACATCTCGGCCGTGGTCGAGTGGTCTTCAGAGACAGATGACACAAATGAACCCGCCGTGCCTCGACGAATGCTGGTTCTGATTCGCGACATCACAGTCTTGCTTCAAACTGCGCGGGAGATGGAGGCCGCACAGACGCGGCTACGCGAGCGATCCGCCGAAGTTGATGCGCTCATCGAGGCCGTCCCGGGTTCTGTTCTCCTGACCACAACCGGCCAGCGTCGATTCAAGGGCGGCGACGCGAACAGCATGCTCGCAAAGCCGGACTCAATCCAACTTCCCGCCGGAAGCCACATCGCGCCTGCCACACAGTCTCAACCAGAGCGCGCGTTTCGCATCGAACGTCGGCCAGTTGTGATCGACGGAATCGAAGTCGGCCATGCGGTGATCGAACTCGACGAGTCTGAACTCACTTCACTTCGACAATCCGCATCACTCGCCTTGTCTCAATTAGATGCGCTGTTTAACCATCCGAAGCTGCTCATTGCACTCGTTTCACAATCAGGCAAGTTGAAACGACTATCCAAATCACTGAACATAATGCTTCGTACTCCCAATCTTAACGAGCCGGACGCGACAGTGGAAACACATTTGAGTCCGCTCACGTTCGATGATCTTCGGTCAGAGCAATCCATTTCCAGCCGACTTCCACTATCGGCCAACCTTCTCACGCGCGATAACACGAATATTCCTGTCGAAATAACTTCATCAGAATGTGGGGCAGATACGCTAATAGTGCTTAACGATGTCTCCGAGCGCTTAGCGCGGGAACAAATCGCCGCCGACGCAGAGGCGCGAGCGCAGCTTCTGCAGACACGCCTCACTGCCGTCGAAGAATCGATCTACGATGCAGTATTCCTCCTCGATTCATCAGGGTTGGTGATTCAAGCAAACTATACCGCGCGTCAATTACTCGATCTGGACGACGACATTACTTTTCCTGTTGATGCGTTCGGCAAGACCCTCTGGCGCGACGACCGCAAACGTCGTCTTGCGGAGTCCGAACTGCCCTGGCACCGCGCCGTGCGCGGGCAGCGCCTTCGAGCCATTACGCTGCTCGCTCGAAGGCGTCGTGACGGCCTTGACTGGTACGCCGAGGTCGATGCGACACCCGTCGCAAACGACTTAAGCGTCGCTGCGATCGTCATCCTGCGAGATGTTTCGATCAGAACCGAACTGGAGAACGACCTGGAACTTGCTCGAAATCAACTGGCGGTTGCCCTGGAAACACACCGGGCTCGTCAGCTTGCGGACAGTGCCGAGGTCGCGCTGCTGCTTCGCCAGTGGCGGTCATCCGTCCAGGCGGTATTACCACACCTGAGTCATCTGGCGGTCGATCCGCGTCTGCCCGACGACGCACGCCAAAGCGGGCGGCAGCTGCTGGCGAACGCGCAACTCCAAAGCCGGCTGATGCGAATCTGGCCCGGCCAGGCGGCGACGCAATCCGGACTGGCCAGCGCCATGGGTTTTGAAATCGGATCGGCCGTCATCCTGACCGAGCGAACTGACATTCATGCTCTGCTCGGCGCGACGCTTCGACACGTTTCTATCGAAGGCGGACAGCCTGTTTCGCCTCTGCCCGTGCTGCGACTTAGTGCGACTTCGTACAACGTAACCGGTGACCCGGCCCGGCTTCGTCAGCTCGTGTGGAACCTGATCGACTCTTGCCGAATGCTCCCGTCCCGTTCGCCGCAGCCTGTAATTTCAACACATTCAACTGCACACTCTCTCGTCCTTCAACTGAGCGACGCTCGCGGACTTCACGCCAAGGCCGTTGAACTTTGCTCTCAGTTGGCCTCGGACGAGCAAGCGACCTGGCAGTACGGTCCGGGGAAACACGGCGCGGGATCAAACGTCTGCGCCGTCGACTTTCGTCTTTCGACTTCGTTAACCGCGTCTGACGATCCTGCCGTTCGTCCCGCAACACCCAGCCCCTATCGAGTGTTGTTTGTCGAGGACGACGCCACGCGAACCCGGGTGCTCTCGAAGCTTTTTTCACGCAGCGGCTACGACGTGGTCAGCGTCACATCGGCACAACAGGCGTCTGAAGCCGCCGCCACGGCAGCGGCCAATACGAGTGGATTCGATCTGGTTCTTTGCGAGCTTTCGTCTTCGCCGCGCGTGGGCGATACCATCGCCATGATGCGGCAACTTCGAGATACACATGGTCTCATCGGCGTTGCAATGACCAGTGAACTTCGCAGTGCGCAGGAACTTGCCGACGCTGGCTTCGTCGATCAAATTCTTCGGCCTGTCGATCTAAAACTGCTCTCTCTTCTCGTGGATCGTCTTCGCATCTCACGCGATAGCAGGCCGACATGATCATCAACGACCAAGACTCCGAGCGTGCGGAAGACGAGCCTTCTAACGACGGCTGGTCGGGCCTCGATCTGGAATCGATTCGCCGCGTCATGATTCTTCGTCGCGCGCTGCTTCGCTCGATCGACGCAATGCTGGCGTTGCGAATTACCTGCATCATCGCGATCGCCGGCGTGATGATCACGCTCGCTCGACTGATCGGCGTCACCAATAATCGCTGGGTCGTATTGGGATTGGTCGGCGCTGTACTCACGCTCTTGGCGGTCATATTTTGGGCAGAAAAACGTCGCAAGCGTCTGACCCGACAGCTCGATGCGATGGTCGCACCCGGGCCGACCCGTCCGCCAGATTTCACCTCACTAGGCGACGGTTCGACCATGGCGCGGCGATTAAAAGAGCTTTGGAAAAAGAGCGATGAAGACACCTGATCAGCTCAACACTTCGAGCCGCGCGTATTCAAGGAAAATCGTCTTTCTGCCGAACCGATTAAAGTCGATGAGTGCTCGAGTTTGCGAACCCGTGGTGCTGAGTTCTGCGATCGTGCCGATGCCGAATGTTGGATGTCGAACACTCTGGCCGGCCTTGTAACGCGACTGCGCGGCAGTGATCCCGGCGGGTTTGGCATCGTCGCCATCTGCGTCGTCCTCATAATCAGGATCCGTGCGATCAACCTTATCAATCGATTCGCGCGGCATTTCATTAAGGAAGGGACTGGGGATGGTCCGTTCGGTAATGCCGCGAATCATCCGCCGCTCTGCCTTGGAAAGGATCAAACGTTCCTGCGCACGCGTGATACCGACAAAGCACAATCGGCGTTCCTCTTCAAGCTCGTCGCTACTGTTGCGTGCACGAGAATGAGGCAAAATTCCGTCTTCCAAGCCGATCATTGCGACCACCGGAAACTCCAGGCCCTTTGCGGCATGCAGCGTCATCATCGTCACCGCGCCACCGTTGCCGGCCATGTGGTCCGCGTCGCTCACCAAGGCGACATTCGAAAGATACTCCGTCAGCGTTCCGTCAGGATTCGACAGTGAATACTCTGCCGCGGAGTTGAGCAGTTCGTCGAGATTCGCTACCTGATTCTCACGCTCCTTGTCCTCCTTCAAATACATTGATTCAAGCCCGGAGTCTCGAATCACAGCTTCCATCAGATCGCGAAGCGACTTTGTCGGCTGTGCAAACATTTCGCCTCCCGAAGGCTCACCTGCCAATAAATCCGTTCCCAGACCCGCCGCGCGTCGCCAAGTCTGCATCTGCTCAACAAACTTCACAACTGCCTTGCGGGCACGCTCTTGAAGGCCGGGCACCTGATCGATCCGCTTAAGCGCGTTCCAGAGATTGGCTCCGTTCAAAATTCCCCAAGCCTGAAGCGTCTTGACGGTCGCATCACTGATTCCACGCGGCGGGGTGTTGGTCACGCGCTCGAGATTCACTTCGTCGTTCGGATTACTGATCGCACGGAGGTAACCGAGTGCGTCTTTGATCTCACCACGATTGTAAAACTCGATACCTCGCGCGATCTGGTACGGAATCGCCGACCGCCTAAGTGCATCTTCCATCACGCGCGAAAGAGAATTCATCCTATAAAACACTGCCATCTTCGACCAGTCGAGGCCTTCTTCGTCGTGCAGGTCTTTCAGAATTCGCATGACCTGACGGGCCTCGTCGTGCTCGTCCTGACACGCGAGAAATATTGCCTTTTCGCCCTGATCGTTTTCAGTCCAGAGCGACTTCTCCCTCCGATTATGATTCTTTGCAATCAGGTGGCTTGCGATATTCAAAATCGTTTTCGTGCTTCGATAATTTTGTTCGAGCTTGACGATCTTCACATCGGGATAGTCGCGTTCGAAATCAAGAATGTTTCGCAAATCCGCGCCGCGCCATGCGTAGATGCTCTGGTCCGGGTCGCCCACGACGCAGATGTTTCGGTGCTTTCCTGCCAAGGCGTGTGCCAGAAGATATTGCGCGCGATTGGTGTCCTGATATTCGTCGATCATCAGGTATTGGAACCGCTGCTGAAGCTCGGCCAGGACGTCAGGATGGTCTCTCATCGCGAACACGGCCTTCATCAACAGATCGTCGAAGTCCAAAGCCTGAGCCGCGTTCAATGCCTCTTCGTATTTCAAATAAATCTTTGCGACATTCTTTTGGTAAAAATCCGACGCATAACTCGCATACTCGCGAGCAGTCAGCAGTTGATTTTTTGCATTACTAATGGTTCCGTGCACGGCCGAGGGTGCGAAGTTCGTCGAATTCATCTGAAGCGTCTTGATGGCTTCCTTGATGAGCTTCGACTGATCGGCCGAGTCGTAAATATTGAAGTTGGATGCGAGCCCGACGGCCGAGGCGTAATGCCGAAGAATTCGCAGGCAAAGCGAGTGAAACGTGCAGATCGTCGGCCCGCGCTGATCAAGCCTGCCAAAGTCAAAGAGCTTCCAGCCCGTCGTCGCGGCGACGCGATGCTTCATCTCACCCGCGGCCTTGTTCGTAAAAGTGATCGCCAGAATCGAACTCGGCCTGACGCCCGCGCGAATCAAATGAGCCACGCGACGCGTAATCACACGCGTCTTTCCACTTCCCGCACCCGCAATGATGAGCAGCGGCCCGTCGATGTGCGACGCCGCCTGTGACTGCGGTTCGGTTAGATCGCCCAACAGATCATCAGTCTCGGGACGTTCAGTCTCAGGACGATCTGGCTCGTGCGGATCCAGCTGATCTTCGATTCCATTCGCCTCGTTCATCACCGAATTCTAATCGATTTAGGACAGCACTGAAATCGTCAATCGCCCGGTCAGTCGATCGATGTTGGCCACCGCCGTCCGGGTGCCGAATCGACTCACACTCAACTCACCTGTTCCTTGTGCGATGACGCTCGTCGACCACTGTCCGCTCGACTCCAGACGTGCGCGGACCACTGAATTACGGCTCGCGTCGGTGTAGAAAATTTCGCTTCTACGCGCAGAGTTGATTCCGATGTTCCCGAACTTGCTTGGGCCCGTCCCCGCCGCCGCAACGCGGGTGACATTCCAGTTTCCGGCGGCACTTCGTGCGGCATGGAGAATTGAAGTCGTCTGGCCGCTTTCAAAGAAACTCAGCCGCGGCTGAAAGCGTGTCGCACCCGGCGCACCGATGGTGCCGGAGCCTGTGTCTTGCCAGGCGAGTGATAAGTCACCGCCGACGCCGTCGAGCCCGGGATCAACACGCTCGAACTGCCACGAGCCTTCAAATCGAGCGAATTTATAAGTCTTTTTCGTCGTGTCTTCGTAGGCGACAACGAATCGTGAATTCGTATCCGGGCGATTGGCGTCAAGAAGAATTTGGCTGTGTTTTCCGACATCACCAGTGGTGTCGAGCTTCTGAATGTCCCAGCCGAGTTCGCTCTGGCGCGTCGCTATTTTTAGATCCCGGTTCGTGCGGTCGTAATAGCTGATAATCGCCGAACCAGCCTGGCGAGAGTGTGTGAGCGACGGAAACTGTCCGACCGTTCCCCTACTGTCGACGGTTTGAATCTGCCACGCATTTCCGTTGGTGCTGAGTTGAGTGTACTTCAGGTCCCCGCTTACCTCGTCGAAGAACGCCACTGCGGGGCGGCCGTTCAAGTCGAGATCAAGATCAATTCCCGTCGCAACTCGACCGGCATCGTCGAGCGTCTGTACGACTGACCATACCGAAGTTGTGGCATCACGCACCGAGTATTTCAACGCTCCGCTCGAGCGATCAACCCACGCGGCATGAAGATTTCCCGAGCCATCAAAGGCAATGTCCTGCTGAGTCGCTCCCACGTTTGCCGAACTACTCAATCTCTCTAACGACGACGGTGCGAATGTGAGATCACGCGTACCACCCGCGCCAGAAAGTCGAACGACGACCGAGTCTGTCGCGCGAGTTCCGCCCGAAATTACGCTTGCGTCCAAGCCGGGCGGCGTGGTTCCGGAATAGACCTGAATCAAGGTGACGAACACCGAAAAATCGTCGGTCTTTGTGACGGTCAAGCGCGATGCCGCGTCCTTGTAGTCGCCGCCGGGGTCGGCCCGGGTTACGAAGGTTGAAACCCTGGCAATGTTCCCCGATCCGCCAACGCCGACATTAACGGGTTTGATCCGGACATTGTCGCCCGACGTATATCGCGTTCGAATATCGCCGCCGCCCGTGCCGGTGGAGTTTGATTCGACTGAAGCAGGGATGTTGAAACTCTGCTGAGCTGCAACATTTCGCGAACCTTCTACGCGGTCGACCAGAATAACCACACCGCCGAAGTCGTAATAAAGAGATCGCGAAACGACGGGAGCACCCGGAAGGTGTCCGTATCCGGCGTGTGAGGAGTTGAGCACAGCCGACGAATTGTCGATGACCCAATTGTTTCGAAGCAGCGGACTCTTGAGTGGGCCTGTGCCGTCGGGATCTTCAATCTCGCCGGTGTTTTTCCGGTCGATGTTGATCGTATTGTGTGCAACGGTAGAGCGGACGTAATTTCGATCGGCGGAGTTGTCGTACCTGAACGCGCCCGGATCGACGATTAGCGGCCTGCCGCCAGACCAGAGTTCAAAGTTGAGAAAATCGTGATGGCCGTGGTAGCCACCCTTGGGACCATTGTCGAAGAAGATCTGGGTCGCTGTCGCGGAATCGCCTGACCTGAGTATGGCGTTCCCGCTTTCAGGCAACACAAAACTTCTGCCACGTGCGCCCAGCAGCCCAACAGGCTGCGCGGGCAAATTGTAGAGCGGCTGCATACGTTCTGTTCCGAAAAGCCATAGGTCTCGCGACCTGGGCTTGGCGAGTGCGCGGTCGCCGATATCGTAAAGCGTTGTTCCGATATTGATCGTACGCTCGCCCGTTCCGCCGATGGCGCGTTCCACTGTGATTCGATTCTGGCTGGTGTTGACCGACACGACTCTCATCAGTTCGACAGTGTTAGACGTGGACACAAAGTGACCCGTAGTAAATGCAGAAGCGTTGCTGACCGAAATGATGCTCACCCCGCGCTCGGCCCGAAGAGTTGCGGTCGCACTGTTCACGTCGATGCCTTCGAGCACCTCTGCCACCTTCACCAGATGCGACATCGACTGGACACGGTACGTATCACTAATCGCGGGTCGCCGGCCGTCAGGTGTGAGCATCTGTCGGTAGGTTTCTGCAGCATTTCTCATCAGGTTCACATCGCTTGTGGACCACATTGACTCGCGCGAGTTGACTACATCAAGCCAGTAAGACTCGATCATGTCATCGAGTACGACAAGCTGATATCCCGGGCTCTGCTCGATATGGCTTCCGTCCGCATAAACCTGCGCACGCATCGTCTTGAACATCAGATCACGACCGCGACTCGCCCACTGATCGGCAGAGTCAATTTCAGGGAACATCGTCCCGAGCATGTGCAGCGTCTTGCCAAGTTGTAGCGCGTGATTCGAGTCGATTTTCCCTGCGACGAAGTCAGAGCCGGCCTGGCGAAACAGCCAGTCGCCGTGCTGCATAAGCTTGTAAACAAATAGCGTATTATCGGAAGGCGTAATGATGCTGGAACCGAGCGTGTTGAAAAGAGTCCAGGTCCACTGCTCGCCGCGAATTGCGGTGTCAAAAAGCCATCCGCTTCGATCTGAGGCAAGCCAATCCTGAGGCGTATCAATCGTTCTGAACTCGTCCGACCAGTCTGCCAATTGATATCGCACTTCATCGAGGAATTTTCGGTCGCCCGTGATCGCATTGGCATCAACGAGCCTTAGCCAGAATTCATGACGATTAAGCGTGTGAATGAAATCGGTGTCTGTACTTATCCCCGGTTTGCGGAATGTAACGTTCCCCGCGAGCCGCAACGAGTAATTCTGCTCGACGATGGTCTCGGGAAATTTGCGTTCGTCGGTCAGTTGAGTTGCCTGCGTGACGATCGACGTCGGGCGAAGCCTGTCACGAATCGCGGCACTGATGACCGGCGCCTGCGACTCATCGGTAAACCACTTTGCATTTGTGCGATCTCGAAGATACGAGCGAAGCCTGGAATCAAACGCCCCGGGGCCCGTACTAAGTGCGGTCTGGAACGAAGTGCGTTGCGACGGTGAGAGATCGGTAAGGCGAGCCAGCAGTTCGGTCCGTTCGCCGCGATCAAACCATGATAACGACTCACTCCGTGGTGCGCTTGGCGCCGACATATACCTCCGCTCTTCAAGACCTTCGACCCTCGCTGCGGACGGCGCGACAAACCTGTTGACATTTTTCATAGCGATCTCCGTTGTGCTGAAACCCGGGTCTTCCTTTGACCATACTCGTCGACATCCACCAACTAAATCATCGTATACGATCATCCGATAAGCACAGGGAAATCCTTATCGGTCTTCACGCTGCCTGACATCGTCTGGCACGAACGCCCAGTACACATCGCGGTCACGTGGGACACTGGCTATGGCACGCCAGCCATTCGGGGCTGGGATCGCCGACATGCGAGTCTGATGAAGCACAAGCACGATATTTTCGCCCGGTAAAACGGGGACATCCGATAACTGCGAGTAGATTTCGATCGACCGATTCAAATATATTGCAAGATCATTCGGGCCGAGAAATTGGCCTTCCGGATTAACGTGCACCACACGCGATCCGGGAGCGAGCGACCAAATTGAATCGGCAAGCGGTTTCAATTCGCTTCGTCCTTCACGCGTGGTTCTATAGCCCATGAGCAGCACGCCGAACATTACTAAAAAGGTGATTGTAGTAGATGCGACCAATAGATCCGGACGTCGCTTCGATAGACGCTCACCGGCAACGATCAACGTCAACAGTCCCCCACCGACTAATGCAGACATCGACATCTGCCACCACAGCCGAGATTCATACGTCAGTGCTCCCGCCGCGACCAACTGCCCGCCCCAGTGAAGCGCGAGCACGACACGATCCTGCTTGCTGAAACGGCCGGTGTTGGCGAGCAACAGCGACACGCCATGCATGCACAAGAGTGCAGCCGGAACGACCATCGGCAATAGATACCGGTCCTTTCGGTCCGGAAAGAGCGTCATCACCAAGATCGGAATAATCAGAGTCAGCAACGCGATTGCGGGCCAGTTTTGTCGGGTTCGATTCTTCAGCTTTCGACCGGTATCGATGACCCCGATCACGAAAAACACCGTCCATGGAAAGACCAGGACAATGATCAGAAAATAGTTGAGTATTGAATCGGCCGGCAGCGGCGTGGCTCCGGCACGGTGAACTTCCGTAAACCACGTCGAGAGCACGTCCGGATTTCGAACGGCGACCGTCACATACCACGGGAGCGCGACCACAACGAACGCCCCAAGCATCGCGAGAACGGCGACAGCTCGCGGGCGATCCAGACGAAACCACACACAGCAAATCGCCGCGGGCAAGATCGATTGAACAATGACCAAAGGCCCCTTGCACATGAAAGCCGCGCCAGCGCACAGACCTGCGACCATTGCCCACACGAGAGAGCGACGATTGAGCCCGCGAAAACAGGCAAGAGTTGTGAGCGTCGTCCACATCACAAGGTGAGCGTCTGTGGTGGCCGAGCGGGCGAAACGAAGGAACAGTAATGTCGAACCGCAAACAAGGATCGCGCTAATCGCCTGCGTTTGAGTTGCTCCAAGTTCTCTAGCTAACGCAAAAACACCAATGAGCGTGACAAACATGACTGGCACGAGTGTCAGGCGAACATTCCACGCGAGACGTGAGTAGGCCGCGTCGCGTGCAGTTTGATCAGGACTATTCAATGACTGCAGTGTTTGATCGGAGATGACGATTGCGGTCACCCACATTGGCAGCGGAGGTTTTTTCGTTCGCGGTTCGTTGTTGAGCGTCGGCTCGATCCACTCACCGCTGCGCCTGGTTTCAAGAGCAGTTGCAACGACTAGATTTTCGCTCCCGCTACTGAATTCCAACAGGCCGAGCGTGGGCGTGATTGCTGAAAGCAGCAGAAGAGTTGCGACGATCGCGGCAAGCCAATCCTTTGGCTTGATAGATGATGTCACGCTAAACTCCTTTTTTGCGAGACGATTCGGGTATAGATCGATTCGATCTCGTCTACGTGCGCATTGTGACTGAACTCGTGCCTGGTCAAGAGACACTCGCGATGAAAGGGTTCGCGCAATTGAGCAGTCGATAGGCGATGAAGCGCGTCGGACCATTTGTCGGGCGTATTTCGCGGCAGAACAGTTCCGCTGACGCCGTTACGAATGACTTCGGCCGCGCCGACATTGTCCGCGACGATGGGAATTACGCCGCTGCTCATCGCTTCAGTAACGACCATTCCGAACGGCTCATCGCGAGCGGGAAGCAGCAACACGTCGGCCGCAGCGTAGTACGGGGCGACGTTCGAAGTCGGGCCTGCGAAACGAACCCGATCGGTGATCTTCAAAGACGCGACCTGCTTCGAGTAAATCTTTGAATCTCCCGTGCCGACAACAATCAATTGCCAGTGCGGACTGGCCGCGATCGCGGTGATCGCTAAATCAAGGCCTTTTCGATGAAAATCGTTACCGACAAAGAGCGCGACAGGCTTGGTCGAATCGATCGCATGACGAATGTGAATTGATCGACGGACGTCGACAACATCTGCTTCATCGACGGGCGTGAAACGAACTGTGCTGCGAAGAAAGTGAAGCCGCTCGGCCCCCACGATGTCATCAATGCCGGCCGAATGTGATCGATTGAGCACAATGACGTGTGCATTTTGCAAAAGCGTTGTTTCGATCGAGAGCACGAGCTTTCGCTTTCGCTCGAAGAATCGTTTGGGCGCGCCCAGTCGTTCTATTCCCGCGTGTGCGTGATACACATCAGCCCCGGGCACAGGCATCATCGTGTGAGCGATGTCAAACTCTTTAAGCCGAAGATTGGCGAGAAATCGCTTGTATCGTGCGACCCGAGTCAAGCCAATCGCAGGTACGTGCACTTTGGTCGCGCGGCCCGAGTCCTCGAAACATGACGCGACGATGGACACCTCGTGGCCGCGATCAATCAATTCCTCTGCGAGGTCAATTGTGTAACGTTCCGCACCACCGCGGTCACGTTCTGCTCGGAAAATTATCAGCCCGATTCTCATAAATTACATTTCTGTCGAGAGTCGAAGATTTCGTTTGGGTTTGGCGGCGCGAAGCTTCTGATCATGTCGATCAATCCATGCGGCCTTACGCGAGACACGGCGTCGAAATGATTCAACATCGCCCCGCTTGACCAACTCACAGTACATCGAAAGCCACGCGTCGCGCTGCGTCTGAGCCGCGTATTCGAGTGTGCTGAATAAAAACTGTGCGACGTCCTTCACGATCCAACGCGATGCGAAGAACATCGGCAATCGTTTGACGCGGGCGGCGTCGATCAGTGCGATGGAAAACCTGTCACGTTGATCGACGTAAAAGTGATTGAGATACAGATCGCGATGGTGCAGGCCCGCCGCGTGGAGCGTCGCACAGATTCTGCACGTTGGCTCGAAGAGCTGGTCGAAAATAAGGCCCGTCTCCAGACATCGATCCGCCGATTGATGGCCGTAAAGCTGTTCAGTCAGCAGGAACGACCGGCCGTCGGCAAGACTTCCCCAAGCGACAAGGGGCGTGGATCTGATGCCCGCGGCATTGAGTAGACTGACGCCCTGAGCCTCAGCCGCGACGGGATTCGAGTGGCGATGCTTGTCGCGCTTGATGTGAAGCCGCCCGGCTGAACCGTCGGCCCTTAGAAAATCCAAAGTGCCGTTTTGACGCTCTTCCAGATCACGCCAGACGACAATCCGCGGATCGACAAACAGAGAGTCGGCCGACGCGATGCCGACGCGGTCAAGCAACTCCTGTGCATCGGGCGAAACGATCCATCGTTCACCGTTTTGACCTTTCATTTCTGTTCTTTCATTTCTGTTGCTACTCGTAGAATCCAGCGCGGTCGACCTCGTTCATGATTTCGCCTTGTGATTGTATCGAAACGCGGCCCGTTGATCGATTGTGTCTCGTCGCGGCGGAGCGATATTCGACATCAAATGACTGGAAGAGGAATTCGACCAGTCGTTTTCAACGAGAGTAGGTCGATTGCCGCGGCCCAGACCATGTCGGGCGTCAGTCGTGTCATACAGCGATGATCGAGTGGGCACAGTTTTTTCTGGCACGGGCCGCATATGACGTCGATCTGCAGCTTTCGTTCGAACGGAAAATCGATTTCAGTCCACGCCTGATGCGTCGGGCCGAAGAGCGTGACGACCGGCGTGTTCATGGCAGCGGCGATGTGGCGCGGGCCGGTATCGTTGGTGATCATCAGGTCGCACCGCCGAATGATTTCCTTGAGAGAGCCCAGTGACGGGCCGAGTGATGCAAGATCAATGAACGGCTCCTTCGCCCGTCTGCGAATGTCATCAACAATCGCCTTCTCGCGCGGCGCGCTGGATACCAGCACCGTCGCGCCGAGCTCTTGCTTTAGACGGTCTGCGATCGCGGCGAAATATTCCGCGGGCCAGCACTTGGCGGCACCATACTGCGCGCCGGGATTGAGCATCACGATCGGGCCGTTTGACTTTGGCAACTGTGACATCACGCGCTCGGACGCGATTAACTCTCGCGGCGTGACGAAGAGTTCCAGCCGCTTGTCGCTTCCGTCAGCAGCCCCCTCCACACCCAAGTGGGTTACCAATTTCAGATACGAGCCGACGATTGGCGTAGGCACAAATGCGCCGCTCGACTTTAGTGCGGGAAAGCGATCAGTCAGTAATAGGGATCGACCGTCGCGCGCGTAGCCAACGATTCGCCGCACGCCAGCCAGTCGGCACATCAGCGCGCCGCGAAAGCTGTTGCTCAGGAGCACGGCCGCATCGAATCGGCCCGCACGAATGCGTGAAACAAGCGTGAGGAATTTCGTCGATTGTCGATACGTCAGCAATCGATCGCACCAGGGCATGCCCGCATAGATTGGCCTGACATATCGCTTGAGGAGATAGCTGATGTGCGCGTCGGGGAATTGCTTTCGCAAGCTGCGAAGCGCCGGCGTTGCCATGACCGCATCACCAACCCATGACGGCTGCACGACGAGTATGCGCTGCACATTCGCTCGACGATCGACGTCGGCTGCAACAGGTGATTTCGCTTCTTCAGTGCGCATTGGAACCGATCAGTCGCTCGAAATTGGCCCGTCGATACGAATCGTCGCCTCACTCGTAGGCAAGCGTCGCAGCACCGTCACGTCGGCCCGACCCTCGGCCACATTAAGCCCGCGCACCCTGCCGATCGATATGAACTGCTGCTTGATCTGCTCAGGTTGCTTGCTCCAGACGTTCGCCTCCGACACGATCCACTTCGGCCAGCGATGCGGGGGCGTGATGCTCAGAAAGTCGGTATGCGTTTGCTCGCGAATGGTTCCGCCCTGGTAGAAACCCAGGCTCGGCTCCTTATATTCGAGCATGATGACTTGTCCTGCTTTTGCCCGCTCGTCGGCGCCGTCGTTATGCAGAATCTGGGCAACGCGCTGGCTGACGCGTAGAAAGTTTGTTGTCGGTAAATACAGCACGGAAAGAATAATCACGCCGAGGAACATTGCGATTCCCATCGTCGCCGAGGCCAGGACGATTCGGTTTTCCGACAGCTTGAATACGACATACCACACGCTGCCGATGATGAAGCTGCCGAGCGCGAACATCGCGAAATAGTGCCTTGCGCTTTCTCCGTCGGACATGGCAGGGACGATGGGCAGCAGGAGCGAAAGGATGGTGATCGCACCGGCAACGATCGACGCAGCGATCACGAATGGACGGTCAGAGAGATCTGAGATCAGCTTTCGTCTGCCGAGCGAGATGACATTGGCAACAAGGAACGCGAGGAACGGATATGCGGGCAAGAGGTAGTGCGGCAGCTTGGTCGCGTAGATTTCGAGCATGACATACGGGCCGATGATCGCGGCGAGTGCGAACCGCGTGAACGGGTGCGTCCGCCGCTTGAAGCCGTGCACGACGGCCGCGATCAGAAAAAGACTCCACGGAAAAAACGTGGCCCAGATGAGCGTGAGGTAATAGCCGATCCAGCCGTGATGTCCTTCCATTCCAGATTTGCCGCGTTCGATGATTTCACCGCTGATCGTTCGCACGAGCCAGCCGGGCTGACGCTGCTCGATGGCGGAAAGCCATGGCAGACACACCGCCGCGATGATGGCAAGGACGGCGATCCACTTGCCCGCGACTACAAGAAATCGCTGCTCATTATCGCTGGTCATGAGCACTTTGCTCGATCGGCCCGGCGTGATCCACTGCATCACAAGCAACGCAATGATCGTCGCGCAAATGATCCCCAGCACGACGGGGCCTTTAGTCAGCATTGCCAGACCGACCGCCGCGCCCAGGACGACGACGACTTGCCAGGATTGAAACGCCGTGCCTCGGCCGCGCCACATTGAGTAGACGCAAAGCTGTGCAATGGTGATCCACAGCAGCAGCACCGCATCGGTCACGCACATCTTCGCCGATGCGATGACCATCGCACTGGTGGCAAGCACGAAGACGCTCCAAAACGCGCGGCGACGACCCACTATGCGAGGCAACACCGCCGCCAGCATCGCCAGCGTACCTATCATCGCCACCGCAGATGGAAATCTCGCGGCGTAGACCGTCTCTCCGAAATACTGCATCGATAATTTCTGAAGCCAGTAAATCAGGATCGGCTTATTGACTCGCGGCTCGCCGAGAAACGTCGGCATGACCCACTCGTTATTCTGCACCATTTCGCGCGACGCCTGTGCGTATCTTGGCTCATCACGATCCCACAAACCGATGCTGCCGTTTCCTGCAAGGTAAACCACAAGGGCCGTCAGCAGCACCGCGGCAGTGCTCAAGAAATAGAGTCGCCTGGACATCGCGGTTCGTGCCGTCACCGGCCTGGGATTGTTTGCATTTTTTCGACTCATTCCATCGACAATACGGCTGAAAGTCGCGGCCCGCCAGCCGAGTGCAAGCTACATAACGCCGCGGGTGCCGCAACTTGAACAACTGTTGCGGCACCCGTCGGAATTCGGCGTGGACAATATCTGCCTTATCCCTGCGTCGATTGCAGCACTACGACGCTGGAACGAGTGCTTTCAACGCCTCAAGCGGCAATGCATCGACCACCTTTTGAACATCAGCCTCTTCAAAATGCGTGAACTCGGCGTTGAACACAATTCGCCCTCCGACGGCCGCGAGAAACGAGATCACCTTGTCACTCTTGCGATAAGAAAGCAGACCTTTCACGCCTTGAACCGTCGTGGTCTTGGTAAATCCGTCATCGGACTCCTGATCGATTTCCTGTTCGCCGAACATGCCGCCGGTCATCGCCTGCGCCATCTCGGGCTGTCCGTAGTCGACGGTCGTAATCACGCCATAAGGCTTGGAGTCGTCGTCCTTGACTGTGCTGTAGCGGACCTCCGCGGTCGACATGCTGACTTCGCCCATTTTCGTCTTCTGACCAGACTTCGCAGACTGAGCCATGCCAAGGAACTCTGCGGGCATCGCGTCGCGTAACTTACGGAACTCAACGGGTTCCATGGGCTTCTTCGCGGCTCCGGCGTCGGCGGCCGGTGGTGCTACAGGCGGGGTCTCCTCTGCGAATGAAAACGAAACGGCCGAGGCACTAAACAGCAGTGCACTCATACATGAAAGTGTGAGGGTTTGTCGGGTCATGCGAGATCCTCCCGGATCAAAAAAAGATTATAGAACAGATGTGTTTGCTGACGCGTTGCACTTTAGCAAAATGCCAGAATTTCGCGATATCTGGTGCCACGATTTGTACGCAAATCATGATACGCTCGAAAAGTGCAAACGATTCGACTGGTTGCGCCTTCGTAACCCTTCAGCCGACTGCAGACGCAATTAAGCGAACCACGCACGTCCGTAAGCATATGCTGTAAATCGCCGTGAAGAGTTCAAAAAGCCGATGAGCCTCTGGCCGGTCCGGCAGGACATCTCGATGCTCCACGAGTAAAACGCTTTTTCAAAATTCAAAAGGAAGATGTCCTGCCGGACGGGCCAGAAACGCGTCCACGACGCCGCCTGTACGAGTCATGATGCGCGCTCGATGACCTTCTGGTGACATCGAGGATTTCGAGTGCTTTTGCAAACGGCTAAAACGTTACGCGCCTTCCACGACCTGAATACAAATCGTGGCACCGCAACTTCTAAGTTAGGAAAGAAACGTTATCGCCCCCCGTTCCCGCGTTTCAGTATTGATACCGCCAGCCCAACCCGGCGACACCCAACCCAGAGCACCCTCGCCCGTGCATTTTCACAGTCTGCATAAACTTTCTGTGGATAAAAAAAAGAATTCGTAGACTAGGGAAAGAATTCGTAGACTAGGGAAAGCGTCTGGACACAAGGGAAAGTATCCGCAGCCTACGGAAAGTTTTGCAGCCTCCCTCACCCGCCGAAGCCCGCAGGAATCGAGGAATGACAATCGTCCCTTGATTCGGTCCGCTCCTTTATTCGGTCCCATCCCCGGGAAAGCCCCGCGCGACCGGCCCGAAGATTCGCGACGCACCGGCAATGATTCCATTAAGTAAAGGGACCACACAGGTTCGATTGTCCCATAATCAAACCTGTGCCGTTTTATCGTCCCTGGAGCGTGCGACGTGCAGATTTCCTGCCGTCGACGAGGAGTCGGTCGCTCTTTGTAGGGTGGTGCTTCAGCCACCGTTCCAGACGACGCCAATCATGGTGGGCTGAAGCCCACCCTACAAAAATTGTAACACTTCAGGCGTCTGCAGTAAATCCGAAGTTGTCGGGTGCCACGGCTACGTACTCGTAGCTGTGTGCAAGTGGAGCAACCCCACACACAGCTTTGAATACAAAGCCGTGGCACCCTGAAACCCAGTTCAATTCAG
>JBBQKP010000018.1:0-28169 GCA_038326995.1 Tepidisphaerales bacterium | reverse complement strand
GCGGCAGGCGTATACAGATATTCAAGGTATGCGGTTGCGACTTCGCGTGTGCCGCGACGATCGACGACTGAATCGACGATGCTTACAGGCGGCTCGGTAAGAATGCTGAGCGAGGGCACGATAATTTCCAGTCCGCCAACCAGTTTGCCCCCCAGTTCTCGCTGGGCCAAATGTGCTTCATTCTCCCAGGTAATCAGCACATCGCCGATCCCGCGCTGTGCGAAGGTCATGGTTGAAGCACGCGCGGCCGCATCAAGAATCGGCACGTTCGCGTAGAGCTTCTTTACGAAATCGCGGGCGTAGGACTCGCTCGACACAGACTCTCCGCCAGTATTTTTCGATGATTTTTTCAGTGCGTAAGCCCATGCCCCGAGGTAATTCCATCGTGCGCCGCCGCCCGTCTTGGGATTCGGCGTGATGACTTCCACGTCGGACCTGATGAGGTCGTCCCAGTCGCGGATATTTTTCGGATTGCCCTTTCGCACGACGAAAACGATGGTGCTGGTGTAGGGCGCAGAATTGTGAGCAAGCCGCGTTTGCCAATTCGAATCGATGGACTTGCCGATCTCACCGATGGACGAGATGTCGTGAGCCAAGGCGAGCGTGACGACGTCCGCCTGAAGGCCGTCAATGACTGAACGCGCCTGCTTGCCCGATCCGCCGTGAGACTGACGAATCGTGACCTTTGCACCAGTCTTTTTTTCGTAATCTGCCACGAATAAGGCGTTGATCTCCTTGTATAGCTCGCGCGTCGGGTCGTAACTGACATTGAGGAGCTGAAATTCCTTTTTCGTTTCGACTGGATCGGTTACGGCGTTGGTGGTCGATCTTGCCGCATCGTTAGACTGAAAACGAGCAATGCCAGGCACAACGACGGCCAACGCGATGACCAGACCAACCAAGGCGATACGCAAATTCCAATTCATGACTTTAGCATATCCCATATGTCGATAGGAAACAAGGGTGTAGGGTAAATCCGTAGTTTCAGTGCCACAGTGCAACGTGTTTGACGTTTGTGGCGTCTTTAGCAGCAGTAAGTCAAGCGGTGGTATACTGTCGGCTAGATTCGCTCCGATTGACACATCGCCGCTCCAGAAGATAGAACAAGCGAAATGCCGACTATCAGAGAGACCGAACGGCGTTGTAAAACAGACCTGTGATAACGCGGCCTGCAGGCACCCTAATCTCCCGACACATTGCTCGCCGAACGTTGTAACCAACACTTCGTCGAACGTTTCTCCATAATCGTACCCCTGCCTTAAAATATATTCTTTCGCAATCGATGGATCGTCAAACTTTTCGAATTACCCCTCAGAGCTGCACCATGGTTCAGAACAACTTGAAGTCATCGCGTCGTGTTTCTCGCTCGGCCCAATCGGCCCGAATTTTTGGCCGAGTTTTGGGTCAATTGTTCAAGCATTCATCTGTGCTTAAGCAAGAGACGGGACGTGCCGTCACTTCGCCCGGCCTGTTCGAAAAACTCGAAGAACGCCGTTTCCTCACCGTCGCCGGTGCCAATAGCACCCTTATCTTCAGGGGTGAAGACGGCAACCCGATTCAAATCACGATACGCGGCGACGCGTCGATCGAGGCCGTCGGCTCCAGATTGGATTCGATCACTCGTCAGCCCGTCATCATCGACGTCCCCGCCACGATCGACGGCCCGACCGGTCAGATCGATGTCTTGGGCGGCTTCGGCGGACTCGACGGAATAGGCCCGGTCTCCGATTTTAACGCGGCTACCGAAGCCTTCCTCGACACCACCGATTCTGCACCGGGCGGCGGCCCTTTCAACTTCGAGGCACCCGACGCTGATCTCAACTGGACCGCCCTTGCTTCCAACAGCCGCGGCGAAACATGGGGGCTGAACCTTGCATCCGTTCAGGTCGGCGACTTCACCATCATCCGACTCCAGGCCGGTCAAATCAACAATGATACCGGAGCGGTCTCCGTCGACGATGCCATTGGTCAACGACTTGTTAACACACTCCCGCCCCTGGCGACGCCTCCCGACGATCCTCAGACCCGCATCGTTCAGATTCTTGACGGCGCGTTCAATCCGTCTAACGCCAACCAGTACTTTTTCCTCGCAGATGTGACCATCTCACTAAGAACTTTAGCTGATGCGACTCCGACCGATACCACGGTCTCCAGTCTCTTCCGCTACAACATCGGCAGCGGCGAACTGATTCGCATCCCCGGTTTCTTCAACAGCGACGTCGGCGGCTTCGTCGAGACCCGAACACGCGTCCAGGCTTTTTCCATCCAGGACGACGGGCAGGCTTTGGTCTTTGGAACAGTCCCCGACATCCAAGGCCGCGGCGACGACCGCACCATCGTCACCACCACAGGCCTCTTCCGAACGAGCCTCACCCAGACCAACTCCATCTTCGACTCTGTCGTTCCCGTCGCCCTCGCCCCCGAAGATGGCGGCGACTTAGAACCCGTCACTGAGCTGGTTTCGATCGAAATTGTCCCGGGAGAAAATCAGTTCTTCGCCGTCGATACCATTGGTAGTGACGCTCAACTCCTTCGCTTCGACAACATCAGCAACACCGACCAAGTGATCGGCCGCATCATGGGGGCGCTCGCGGACCCCGACCAGGACGGCGAAGACCGCCAGCGCGGCACCGAGCTCCTCAGCCTTGCGTGGAACAAAACCATCGCCAATCCCTATCAGATCGGCTCACAGGGCTCGCTCCTGGGCGTCGATTCAGATACCGATGAACTTGTCGCCTTGGATACACGCCAGAGATTCTCCAACGTCTCGCTTTACAGACTCGTGATCACCCCGCGCTCGCCGACCTCTCAGGTCATAATCACAACCGGAACTGCGAACGAGTTCGGCGGCGACTACAGGCCCGTCGTATTCTCCGGAACCCCCGGAAATATCGGTGGTAATACACTCACCTCCGCTGGTGGTGTACTGATCGGCCAACGTAGTGACAACGGACAGGCAGTGCTTTCAATCGATAGCGACACCTTTGTCGGCGACCCATTTGTCAACCGACTCGCGCCCAGCGTCACCCCCGGCCTCTCCATTCTGGGAACGCTCGCCAGAGTCTTTGTTGACGGCACCATTACCGGCGGAATCGACTCCATCGGCGCCATTGACACCCTCTACGTCGGCAACCTGCTTCTGGGTGATGCCAACGGCGACGGCGGCGGGCGGCAGACTAACAACCTCTCGGTACGCGGAGATCTGCGAAACCTCATCGTCCGCGGTGACTCGGGATTCATTAATGACCCCGATCTCGCTGTCGCCCCATTCTTTGAAACCGGCAACTCCTTCAACATCGGCGGAATCGTTCACAGCATCGAAGTCAACGGCATCTATCGCGGTCGAATTGACGTCCAAGGCTCCAACTCCGTCTCCAAAATCTCAAGCAATCTCGCGGAAATCGAAAACCGTATCGCCATACCGGCCGGTGGAAACGAAGCGGACATCATCGCGCAGTCTTTCCGCAGCGGTCAAATTTCCAACCAGGCCATTACCAATAACGACAGCATTGGCACCGCACAGTTCCTCGGTACTCAACTCAACGCCCAGCGACGTGGCGGCGGGATCACCGTATCAGGCAACCTCCAGCGAAATATCATCAACAGCCCTGACACTGTTGACATCTACTCTATGGCCCTGATCGCCGGGCAAACTGTGCAGACCCAGCTCAGCGCTGGCTTCGGCAGTGCGATTGTCGTTGTCATCGACCCCGACGGACGAATCATCGCAAGCGACAATCGACTCACCAACGAGGCCTTTCGCTTCACCACCGATCGCCCGGGTGTCTACTCGTTCCAAGTTTTGCCCAACATTCCCGGCCTGACACCAATCGCTTACAATTTGGCGATATCCAACGCTGGCGACATTGCGCTGGGTGGCGTCACATCTCCCAACTCTATTTGGTTTAACAATCCCGATGCTTCGCTCCGCGTCCGAAATCAGGATCTCGGCGCCATCGTCTCGGGCGGAATCCTCGACGGCCTCAATGAAGGCCCGCCTTTCACCGTCAATAACGGCAACATCCGTGCGATCGTTGGCGGCACGGGGCTGGGCACCGGCGGGCTAGGCGGCGTCACCCGTGCCATCGAGTTACAAGTCCCCAACGGGTCCGTGGGTCTGGTTCGCGCCTCCAGCGGTAGTCTCGCGCTCAACTTCGGAGCTGTCTCCGTTCTAAGCGATCCGGTCGCCGCCAGATCCATTGGCGGTGATTATCAGATCGTCGAAGCCCCTCTTGGAGACGTCACGGCCAACCTCGTCGCCGATCGAGGCATCGGCGTGATCCGTGGTGCGTTCATCGGCACTGGTGTCGTAGGCACGCCCGGCTTCTACGCCGTCAACGCAGACAAGTCAGGCGACGACGGCTTTATCGATCTCATCGATTCCACGAACAGCATCGGAAGTTTCATCAACGGCGGACCCGCTATCGACGTCGGGCCCAACGGAAACGCTCGATTCATTCGATTCGGTACAACCATATTCCGCGACAGACAGTTCGGCGGCGGTGCGCCCGAAGCAACAACCCTGCCCGCCGGGCGTTCCGTCACCCTCATCGATGATTCCGGCACACAAGTCACCCTCAGGCCGCTCACCGGCACCATTGGAATCATCCCGATCAACACCATCGATCCGAATTTGGGTCAGCTCACTGTCACTACCTATCCCGTCCGCTCGGGCGGTGCAGTCATCCTCTCCGCCAACACCACCGGGGGCGGACTCCAGATCACCGGCCGAGGCGGCAGACGTGCCGAGATCACCACCGTCACCACCCAAATTGCCGGGCCCACATTCATCAACACGCCGACGGTCACCGCCTCGACTCAGCGAAGCTTAGACCGAATTAGTCAGTCCACCACGGATCGCAACCGCATCCTCATCGACGGCAGCGCGAATATCGCCCTCTTTGATCTCAGCACGACTGGCAACTTCAGTGACGTCATCAACAACACGGGCGGCGAAATCGTCAACCTCGACGCCGGGGCCATCAACCGTCTCGAGGCCGACACGCTAGGGTTTGCCCGGCCCACGCGCGGGGCTGTCGCCGTCAACGGCGTCGCGACCTTCAATACGACTCGCTACGCCGCTCCAATTAGCCCCAATGCCAGTTCCAACAGCGCCATCGACGGCGACGCCTACCCCTTCGTCGGCCAGAAAAATGCCATCACTCTGGGCAATGCCGTCTCCATCCGATCAAGAAATGCGCTGGGTAACATCGTCGTCGGCGGGTCGGTCAACGAAATCAGCGCCAACACCGACGGCCGGTTCTCTCGGTCAGAACTTGAAGGCATTGTCGGGCCTGTCGTCACGTCGGGCCAGATTCGTACCATCAATATAGGCGAAGGCATCGCTGCCGCAGGTTCAGGGCTGGTCGGTCAGGCTGGTATATTCGCAGGCGGGGTTGGTACTGGCCTTGCAACCGAAATAGGCGGCGTCATCGGCAACGTCACCGCCCAAAACGGCGCGAACATCTACGGCTCCGTCGTCGCGACCTCGCGCATCGAAGGCATCACCCTCCGAGACGGCTCCTTTATTGGCGCAAATGTCGGCCTTTCGACCTACTTCGACTTCGCATCCGACTTCAATCAATTCACTTCCACCGCGCCCACCAGCGGTTCGATCAACCGTCCTATCGATGATCTTGGTGCCATCAATGTTCGCGGCAACGGCGGAATCATCGGTTCCACCTTCACCGGCGGTAACATCGGCCGAATCTCGGTCGAAGGTTTCGGTTTCATCAACTCCTCCATCGTAGGCCCCGCAACCGCAGTCATCGCCGGGATCAATGCCGGCGGTCTGGGGATTCGTGGCTCTTCCATACTGGGCGGTTCTAGAATCGGCGACGTCCGAGCTACCGCAAACTCAGGCGAAACACTATCTGTCAAGAACTTCTCCGGTGCCGTGCGACTCAGCGAAAATTCGAGCAACGCCTTTAACCCTGTTACAGGACAGCAGATTAGCCGCAACTCCGATCTTTACCTGGCCCTCAACGCCGAATTAGCCACGCCACGCGTAACCCCCGCCACTCCCAGAGTGGGCGGCGTCACCACGGGCGGTATCATCGAAAACACAATCGTATCCGCCTCTCGCGATGTGGGTAGCGTCACGGGTTATCGCATCCGCGAAACCCGCAGAACAAGTGCCAATTCCAACTCTTTCGCTAATTCCATCAACGTCGGCGGAACCATCGGAACTGTCAGCGCTGTTGATACGATCGCCGGTCTGCGGCTCGTGGCGGGCAGCGTCGGCACCGTACGCTCCGGCAACTCCATGGACAACGTCCGCATCATCGCGACCAACCGAATCGATCGCGTTGAAGCCGGTGACGATATCGGCCGCAGAGTGTTCATCGACGCGGGTGGAACCGGCGGCGTGATCAACAACGTCGTCGCCGGTGACAACCTCCTCGCCACCATCCTCGCTGGCCAACGAATAGGCACCATCCGCGCCGGTGGCGACATCGGCTCAAATGGGACCATCGGAACCAGCACCGGGATTCGCTCGCTCGGAACCATCGGTACCATCCAGGCTGAGGGCAGCATTCGCGCCGGAACTCGGATCACCGCGAGTCTTGGTATCAACCTCCTCGACATCCAGCAGGATGTCGAAATCAATACCATTATCCGTGCTGCCTCCTACACGACACAAAGAATCGGCGGGACCGTCTTTGGCGAAATCTTGATCGCCTAGCACTCTGTCACCTTCACTCGAAGGTCTATCCATCTCATACTCAAACGCCCGGGCATAAAAGTGCGCGGGCGTTTTTTATTCACGCGTTTTTATAGCCCCAAAGTTCAACTCGACTCTTTCCACTCAGGCCTTCCGACCAATCTTGCCCTTTCCAAATTTCTCACGAATCTGATCCACGACCGCATCGAGTTTTCTAAGCCGGTCGCGCTCGTCCTGGCCGAATAACGAACTCTGTGCGGTCGTCGATAGGTTGCCGCAGCTCACGCCCATAAGCCTTAGTGGCACGAAGGATGTGCCGGCCCACGTGCTGAGAAGCGACTCCGCCGCGTTCCACAAGTCGGCCGTCAGATCACTAGCGGGGTCGAGCGTTGTTTGCCGCGTGATCGTGCGAAACTCTCCGTCGCGCAGCTTGAGGGTTACGGTCCTGGCGAGAAGCCCATATTTGCGAAGTCTCGTGGCGACTTGTTCGATCTGCTCGTGAAGGATCGACCGTAGTGCCGCGATCTCAGAAATGTTCGTTTCGAAAGTCTCCTCGTGCCCCACCGATTTAGTCTGGTGTTCTGCCTCGACGTCTCGATCGTCCAGGCCCATCGAAAGGTCATGCACCCATGCCGTGCCCGCACCGGCCAGCAGCACAAAAGATTCCCTCGATCGGCACGACACGTCCATGATTTTGTGAATGCCGAATCGCGCAAGCCTGGCCGCAAATTTCGGTCCCACGCCCCAGACGCGCGTCACGGGCAGCGGGTCCAGAATCTGTCTAAGCGTGCCGTGCTCGATGACGGCCATGCCGTCGGGCTTATTCAAATCGCTCGCAAGCTTGGCAAGAAATTTATTGTACGACACGCCCACCGAGCATGTCAGGCCCGTCGCGCTTTTGACCTCTCGGCGAATCTTCTGCGCCATCGTCGGACCGTCACCATGAAGCCGAACCGAGCCGCCGCAATCCAGAAAAGCCTCGTCCAGACTCAAAGGCTCAACGACGGGCGTAAACTGTTCGAAGACCGCTCGCACCTGATTCGACACCTCGCGATATCGCCCGAAATTTGGCTTCACCAGCCTCGCTTCCGGACACAGCCGAATCGCCTGAGCCATCGGCATCGCGCTTCGGCAACCGAACTTACGCGCCTCGTAAGATGCCGCCGCCACAACGCCGCGTCCCGACGTGCCTCCGACCAGCACGGGCAAGCCTCGCAATCGCTCATCGTCTAATTGCTCGACCGAGGCGAAAAATGCATCCATATCGACGTGCAGAATAACACGTTCGTCAACAGGCGGCGTGAAATGCACGGGTTCGTCTGTCACATCCAGATTCTACCACGATCCATCCTCGCGGTCCGACACACATTGACTTTTTGGGAATCGCCACGCCTTCAACGTAAGATCGAAACGCGGGTCGGCACTACTGCGGCCGCCTCTTTCCGCTCCGCCGAACGAATTCAATGTATCCTGCGATCTCGGCAGCAGCGTCACAGAGTGACGCCCTCCAGAGGCGCGGGAGAACTTACTGGATTTCATTTCAGACCGCTATACGAGTCCGCTAACGGGTTTGTAATCCGACAGAGCCGCTTGCCAATCACGAAATTCGTAGCCGCACGCGCTGGTGAGCGACGACGTATCCAAAACGCTGTACGCGGGGCGGATGGCGCTGTCTGGCTTGATGGCGAACCAGTCGGCGGTGGAGATGGGTGCGACGGGATAGTCAATATTAAACACGCGAAGAATATGCTGTGTAAATTCGTACCAATTCGTCTGGCCGCTGTTGGTGGCGTGAAAAATTCCCGAGGCTTTTGCGTCGAGGAGGGAAAGCGCAGCGGCGGCGAGGTCGCGCGTGTACGTGGGCGTGCCGACCTGATCGCTCACGACACGAAGCGTCTTGCCCGCGCGGGCGGCGTTGACCATGGTCGCGACAAAGTTTGCGCCGCCCGGACCATAAAGCCAGGCCGTGCGAAGAATCAGAAACCCTGCCGGATTTTCAGCGAGTATTGCCTCTTCGCCCGCCCGCTTTGATTTGCCATACGCGCTGGCCGGTCCGATCGGGTCGGTGGGCAATAAAGGCCTTCTGAGCGAGCCGTCGAAGACATAATCCGTGCTGAAATGCACCAGCCGAGCGCCGGCCGATTTGCTCGCGCTCGCGAGCGCGCGCGGGCCGAGCTCGTTCACGCGATGCGCCAGTACGGCATCTTTCTCGCAGTGATCGACCTTGGTGTACGCGGCACAGTTAATGACGATCGTCGGCTTGTGCTCTTTGAATGCGGCAGCGACCGCAGCGGTATCGGCGATATCGAGTTCATCCTTGCCGAGCAGCGTGAACGCGATGCCGCGCGACTCGAACAGTTGCGCGAACGCGGCCGCGAGCATTCCGCGCCCGCCGGTGATGAGGATCGATTCACCCATTTAATAATTACCGCTTCGAATACTGTGTCTCATAGTACTTGAGGTAGTCGCCGCTCTTGATGTTGCGCCACCATGATTCATTATCGCGATACCACTGGATCGTCATCTTGATGGCCTGTTCGAATCGATACTTCGGCTCCCAGCCCAGCTCGCGCTTGATCTTCGAGGCGTCGATCGCATATCGACGATCATGCCCCGGACGATCCTGAACGTACTTGACGTACTTGTCCCACGGCTTATTCATTTCACGCAGGACGATCTCGGTGATCTGGCGGTTGGTCATCTCATTGTTGCCGCCGACGTTGTAGGCCTCGCCCGGCTTGCCGTGCTGGAGGACGGTCCAGATCGCGTCGCAGTGATCATCGACATAGAGCCAGTCGCGGACGTTTTTTCCATCGCCATAAAGCGGTACCTGCTTGTCTTCCATCAGATTAGTGACGAACAGCGGAATGAGCTTTTCCGGGAAGTGATAAGGCCCGTAATTATTGCTGCATCGCGTCGTGACCAGCGGCATGTTGAACGTGTGAAAGTACGACCGCACGAGACAGTCGCCGCCCGCTTTGCTGGCACTGTACGGACTGTTGGGCTGAATCGGTGTTTCTTCGGTGAACTTTATGTCGGGCTGGTCTTCGGGCAGCGTGCCGTAGACTTCGTCAGTGCTGACATAAAGAAACTTCTCGACATTGCGCGCCTTGGCGGCGTCGAGAAGAATCTGCGTGCCGATGACGTTGGTATGAAGGAACGGCCCGGAGCCGAGGATCGACCGATCGACGTGGCTCTCGGCGGCAAAGTGTGCGACGTGTGAAATCTTGTGTTCGTCAAACACTCTGGCCACGTCGGCGGCGTCGCAGATGTCGCCCTTGACGAAGATAACCTGATCTCCAATCAGATCGGCGATGTTCGCGAGATTGCCCGCGTAGGTCAGCTTATCAAAGGCGATGAGCTTCACACGCTCTTTTCGATTGACGAGCATCCGCACGAAGTTACTGCCGATAAATCCGGCAGCGCCGGTGACGAGGATGGATTGCATGTGAGGTTAGGGAAAAAGCTCTGGTCGTTTAGAAACTAAACGGCGGACACTTCGGGCGGCGACGACGAAAAGAGAAATGAAAGAAAACCACGCGTTAGGCCGCGTCTGGGTTCAACTTCTGGGTTTACTTGTTCGCGCCGTGCTCCATGATCGCCTGGCAGCTCTTCATGTAGAGTTCGAGGTTCTCGCCGCAATCCATCCAGTGGCCTTTTACCTTCTCGGCAGTCATCGTGCCGGCCTGGATGTAGGCGTTGTTGACGTCGGTGATTTCAAGCTCGCCGCGGGCGCTGGGCTTGAGCGTCTTGACGGTATCAAAGACGTGGCCGTCGTAGAAATAAATTCCAATGACGGCGAGGTCGCTCTTGGGCTCTTTGGGCTTTTCGACGATCCGCTCGACGCGGTCACCTGTCATCTCCGCCACGCCGTAGGCCTTGGGGTTCTCGACTTTCGAGAGCAGAATTTTCGCACCCTTGCCTGCCGCGGCGTTGAGCTGTTTTCGGAAGTTGTCGGCGTGTTCTTTGATGGAGTATTCGACGACGTTGTCGCCCAGAATCAGGCAGATCGGCTCGCCGTCAACGAATCGCTCTGCCAGGCCCAGTGCCTGTGCGATCCCGCCCGCGCCGTCCTGATACGCATATTGCAAGTTCTTCAAACCGAATTCCGAACCATTGCCAAGAAGGCGAATGAAGTCGCCCGCGTTGTTCCCGCCGGTAACGAGCAGCACGTCCTCGATGCCCGCCTTGGCCATGCACTCGAGCGGGTAAAAGATCATCGGCTTGTTATAGACCGGAAGCAGGTGCTTGTTGGTGACTTTGGTAAGTGGGAAAAGCCTGCTGCCCGTTCCGCCGCCGAGAATAACGCCCTTCATGCAATGCTCCTGTAGGTGCCTGTGGATGAGATGATCCGTGGAGGATATATCGGCAATATCAAGGATGCACTTTTGATGGCGCGAAATATGAGGCTTAGCCTATCGGGGGCTTGGAGCCAACTTCTTCCAGCGAAGGCGTTTTGCAAATTGGCGAGAGCTTTCCTCGTCTTCATACCGACACGATCGCCGCGGTACCAACTCTACCCCGGCTGTCCCGTGCAATGACCTGATAAAACCACGTACCGTCGATGGTGGAATCGTTGAACGTGGTGCTGGTGATACCGTTTGCCACGCGCGTGAATGAGCCCGTCGCGGTTCGGCCTCTAAGCACGTCGTAGTTGGCGACGTTCGAATCACCTGCCCACGTGAGGCGATTGCGTCCACCCTGCTCGACGCCCGATAGAAGCCTGGGCGTTTGTGGAAGATCTGCAGGTGAGATGTTTTGAATCAGGTAGACCGCGTCCTGGAAGTCATAATTCACGAATTCCTCACTGAAATTGTCCATCAAGACCACCCATGAATTGGGCTGGGTCACGCCGCTTGAGTCCCTTGCGGGGTAGAAACGGAACTGGTGAAGATCGCGGTCGACACCAAAGAATCTGCCTGTTTCTGCGGGGTCGGAGAAAATATTCTCGACCCGGAAACCGAATTCATCCGAGCTCGGGCTAAAGATCGCCTGTGCGGGACTTGAGGGGTCGGTCTGGCTGTTGGGCAAAACCGATTGCGCCGCGATGTTGTTACCCGAAAGGATATTAGTAAATGTGGTCGCATCGTTGCGCGGATACCAACGCAGCGTGCCGGGCAAATTGACCTGCCGATAGGTCGCTATGGCGCGAACGGTCACAGGTTGTGAGGTATCTGCGACCCTCCAGAACGGGCTGAGCACTTCCTCTCCGACGGCCGTCGTGGCGCCGCCCGTATTGAGACTCTGTGATGCGTTGGTGAGTCTGGTCGCCAATCCGAACGCACGCACGATGCTGGCGGCGCTCGGTTCGACTGTAATGCCCGTGTTGGGGTTGTCCTCGCTCCAGTTTTGCCAAAGCCCCGCGAGCGGGACGTTCAGGGTCGAACCGTTGGAGGCATTGCTGCGGATAGACAACGTACCTTCTCGCAGCTCGGGCCCACTTTGGGCGGTGAATCGAACGCTGATGTTGCGAGTCTGGCCGCTGTTGATCGTGAAACTGCTGCTTCCGACGACGGCAAAAGGAGCGCCGCTTGAGATCGAGATGCCACTGACGCGAAGGGAAGTGCTTCCCGTATTGCGAAGCTGTAGCGTGTTGGTGTCGCGCACGATGTTACCGAATTCCAGGTTCGGGTTCTGCACGCGATTGAACACGAGTCGACTCGGATCAACTGGCGCATTGACCGATGCTTCGGTCGAAACGGCGGAGAGAAAAGAACCGCTGGCGGCGAGTTTCACGCCGCGCAAGATATAGACCGCGTCCTGATAATCACCCGGGATTTGTGTAAACGCCTCGAACGCCACGATGTAGGAATTGGCTGCGACGCGGCCGGAAGCGTCGCGTAGCGGATAGACGCGGACTTTGTTCCGCTCGCTTGTGTTGGGCTCCCAAGTGTTGAGCGAATCTTCACCAAAGACGACACGAGACGAGCCGTCGGTGTTGGTGAACCTCGGGAACTTTGCTGAAAGCGCGAATGCAGTGGAACCAGGATCAAACGAAGTGGCTCCGACAGCGATGGGAGAGGCGGTCTGTTCGTCATTCTGGCTAAAACGGAGGAACTCAGTGGTTCGCTCGGGCGTCCCGGGCCGGTAATAGCCCAGGATGCTGGAGGTACCGTTCGTGCCTTCGGTGAAGCTGGTCAGTGGTTGGACGGTGATTGGAGCAGAGCCGGACTTCTCAAACCGCGGAGCGCTAATGGCATTGCTGGTTCCGCCCGGATTGAGCGGCGTCGTTGAAGGCTCGGCATCGCCGGCTCGGACATTGATGTTGAAGAGATCAAAAAGACGTTGAAGCGAGGGCTCGTTCGTGCCGCGCGTACCTGCGGTGGGCAGGCCGCGAAGCTGAATGTTGGTGTTGGAGGAGGCGCCTGAGGGCCTGACGACGAGGGTGGCGGTTTGAATGCCGTTGGTCGACGCACCGACCGGCGCGTCGAAGGCGATGATGATGCGTCCGGTCCTGCCCGCGGCGATCGACGCGGAGCGGCTGACGATGCGAAAGTTGCTTGCATTGCTGCCCGTCAGCCGCACTGCACTTCCGGCCAGCGAAATGGATGAACGACCAGAGTTGGTGACCGTGATTTGCTGCGTCCGGCTCTCGCTCGAGCCCGCGACATCGGTGAATGAAAGCTGTCTTGATGAGACAGTGAAAGTTGGCGCTACAGATGCAGGTGAAACAGACGCCGGGGTAGTCCTCACCGATGCCGCAACCAGCCCGGGACTACTAATCGGGCGAAGAAGCCAGATTCTGCCCCTAAATTGCAGGTCAGGGTCGCTGGACTCGCGTCGCATGTCCACGACATAGAGATTGCCGTTGGCCGGATTTTCCACGACGCTAAGCGGGCCGTCGAAATTAAAACTGCGCGGCGTAATGGACTGAAACCCGGTCGGATTTCCTGAGCCATCGAGCGTAACGGCGACGAGATCTTTACCCGAACTAAATCGCCCGACGATGAGCTTTCCAGCAAGTTGTCCGCCGAACGCGTCGGTATTTTGATACCTGATTGTCGCGTTAGGCGAAGTGCTGACCGTAAAATCCAGGGCTTGTACCGCAAAGTTTCGATCAGGCTGTGTACCGACAGGGTATTGAGGCACTTCGTTGGGATCGACGCCGCTCGTGGGATTGCCGCCGTACGCGACGTATTCCGCACGGGACGGATTGGGATGCCCGTAATATCTTCCCTCTTGAACGACGATGAGGGGGTCGGGAGTGTTGGCGGCGTTGTTGATTCCTGAGAGTGCGGGAATCGTTCCACCGTTGTAGGGGCCGTCGGTATCGAAATCGATTCGGCGATTTCGGACCGGATTGGAGTTGATGTCGACGGGGGTGCCGGGGGTGTTTCCGCCCGTGCCGCTACGGTTGCCCGCGGCATAAAGCCTGCCGTCTGACCAGTACACCTGAAACGCATTGCGGATGCCCGTCGCATAAAGCGTGAGCGGCGCGTTGCTGGCGAATGGATCGTACGACCCGCCCACGTCGATTGTGCGGACATCCAGTGCACCGGCACTTAACATGCGTGTTTCGATGTCGCTGATATCAAGTCTCACGATCGCCGCGGTTAGAAGCGACTCATTTCGATTCGCCCAAATCGCGTCGCTCGCACCTTCACTGCTCATCGAACCGATCCCGAAGTACAGGTTGCCATCGGGACCAAATACCGGAACACCGGGAACGTGGTCTCTTGTACTGCGAGGAAGATTGACTAAAGCGTCAGCATAAGTCTGTAAGACAGAGCCCGAGAGACGCGAAAGTCTGCTGGTGAAATTCGTGCCGGTGGAGGTGTTGTCCTGATTGAATTCGGTATGATTAACCCAAAGGGTTACGTTGTTATTGGTCGACCTTGGATCAAACGCAAACCCGGAGATGAAACGTGCCACGCCGCCGTTGTTGTCTCGGATGGTGTCGATGATCGTCGGGCTCGCAAGCGTACCGTCGGCATTGATGCTGGCGCGGTAGATGAAGCCGTCGAGGTCGCTGGCGTAGAACCGATTGTCCGGACCTATGGCGACGTGGGAAAACCGCCTGTCGGTGGTCCAGCTTCCGCTGGAGAGTTGTTCCCAGTTGATGCTGAAATTTTGATTGGTCGTCGTGCCTGTCCTGAACGTGGTGGTGAATGGAAGAAACGCGTTACCGGCTGTATCGCGTGCGGTCGAGCCGACTTCAAAGCGGTATTGAGTATTGGCCTGAAGAATCTGGCTGGGCGTGAAGACGAATGTATCGCCTCCGCCCGAGGTGTTGGCGGTACCTGTGATGACATTGTTATCAGAAACCCGAACGATCCGTGTAGCGCCCGTCAGAGTCGCGCCGTCGACGCCGACGCCGTCACCAAAAATTCTAACCTGCAGAACGATCCCGGCATCTCTCGCGACGCCCGTCGCACCGTTGGCGGGAGTTGAACCGAGGATTTCGGGTCGAACATTGTCAGGCTCGGTGTTACCGATGGCAAACCGGTCGAAGCGAATTCTGACCTGGTTGCTGGTCGAGCGATTAAAAGCAATCACACCAGCGCGTTGTTGGTTGCGGAATATCTGCCCGCGCAAGTCATTATCAAGTCGCAGTGTGCTGCCAACGCGACGGAGTGATTCGCCTCCAAATCCATAATACGCGTCAATCGTGCCGTCGGTCGGCCTGGCGATGAGCATGAGGTCGAGTCGGCTCACGCTCGAAAGACCCGACACCGCGGCTCTTTGTCCAAGGGGACCCCTGGGCAAGATGAACTCGGTCGCGAGTGTGCCCTCGGCGTAGAATCGAATTCGCGGGCCGTCTGCCGTACCAGCGATCGTGAGTGACACGAACCGGTCGTGAGTCTGTCCAATATAAATCCCCGCTTCTCGTCCGGGCGTTTCGAACTGCGTGAGCGGCCCCTGTATTCGCGTGCTCACCGTGAACCTCGTCCGCGCATCAAACAGACTCTGTAAGCCGTTGGACAGCGTGTTGTCAGCCTGAAAAGGCCCGCCCGTCGTGCGAGAGCCGATGGTTTGCACCTCCAGAATGCCCGAAGTCGGTCTAATATCGATCCGTTGGGGCTGGGACTCCGTGCCCAGGCGGTTGCCCTGTGTGCGCTGAAACCCAGTGCCCGTGCCGTCTCTGTCCCTCACGCCGGTTACGGATCGATCGAACTCCAATGTGAAGGGCAACCCGACATTCGGCGGGAGAGCCGAGAGGAACCGCCTGTTTTCCAGGGACTCGATGGCCGCAACGATCGATTGACTTAAGAAGCTGGGTCGGGCGCGGAGGGGCATTTTATTCATGGAGTGGCCGGAGGGGTGCATGGGGTAATGACGACGCCGAGGTTCGGCCGTTCCCGACTACAGATGTTTCTGGTCGGTTAGTCAACGTACGTTAGCGCCAAGATTCTTCAGTGGGTCAATGTCGATTTCAGTGCGATGTATCGTCGCGTCGGGCGAGTTGTCATTACTCGCGATCAAAAATGTTCATCCGGAAATTAACGCCGCCTTCAGTCGTTCTGCCAGCACGGGCGTTCGCAGGTCATTCTTGCCGAATCCCATCAAAGCCCCTGCAGTCTGTGCGTGCTGCTGTGAGTCTTCGTAGTTGCTTACCAGCATGAACTTGAGCTTTGGGTGGACTAAGTGGAGCCGCTTGATCAATGCGACGCCATCCTCGTCGTCAATTCCCGGCTCAAGCACGCGATTGACCAATATCAGATCGACTTGTCCCTCACGTAACGCGGTCTGCAAGTGAGCCTCAGTCGTGATACGTGACACTTTCACCCCACGCAGCACGCCCGTGACGGACATGGTAAGAAACGATGCGTCCGGCGAGCAATGACCGACTAACACAATGTGTTTGGGACCATCTTTTGCTGCAGGTGTCTGCCCGGTCAGATCAGGACTTACATTTCTGGTGAGATTGCTCATGTCAGAGTATATGCGTCTCGACACCCGTTGTGGTAATCTCAACCACATGTGGAATTTCACCCTTGCCGCGGCCGTCTTGTTAGGGTCGTTTCTCTTTGCGATTCCGCCCCTTTCGCCCGGCGAACTCAAGAGCGAATCCGATCTGGTCGTCGTCGGCAAGATCAGCAAGATGGCGATGCGGATCGACGACAAGGCGATGCAGATGCAGGATCGCATTTTTGAAGTCGAAATCACCGTCAACACGATCGAAAAGGGGCAGTCGCAGCCCGGAAAAATCATCAAAGCCACCGCCTGGCAGCCAGACCATCGCCCGCGGGGCTGGACCGGCCCGCAAGGCCAGAATGAAACGCCTGTCATGGGTCAACGCGTTCGCGCTTACCTTCGAAAGAACATCGAAGGGGAATATCTGTTCCTCGAACCCAACGGCCTGGAAGTGCTGGCGAAGCCTTCAACTCAGCCCTCCACCAAGCCTTCAACTCAGCCCTCTAAATGACCAACACGCCGAGCGATTGTATTGTACTGCCAGCTGCAATTCTTGATTTCGCCTTGGCGAGCCGCGACTGTGAGCGAGCGTTCGGGTGACGATCTCGCAAAACCACTCCCCTACGGTCGTGGCTCTTTTCAGAGCAATCGTCAGTGGCTGACTCAGCGTCGAGAGATTAGTAGCAGCAATCAAAGCCTCTGCCCACAACTCTGTACTTCCCATCCATGCCCCCACCTCGACCCATCACGCCCCACGCCAAGCGCGTTTCATGGTTTGAAAGTGGCCCCAAGACTTGGATTCTGCTCGCCGCCCTGACTCTGATCGGCGGCTTGATCGTGGGCGTATCGCAGGCGCGGCTCGGCATCGCAGAACGAACCTTTATCCAAAACAGCGACGTCATCGACGCCAAAATCATCCAGATCAGCGGACAGGATTTTCGAAGGAATGAATCCCGCGCCTCCGCGCTGAGCGTCCGTGTGCAATACGCAACGCCGGCCGCAAACGGACAATCCAACAACCTCGTCGATACCACCGGCCAGCTCAGTGTCGCCATCGGCAAAACCATCAGCGTGGGCGACACCCTGCCGCTTCGCGTCAGCAAATTAGCTCCGACGACCTGGAGCGACCGTCTCGAACCGCTGGCATGGCCGCGTCGGCTCGCGCTGCCGGGCGTCTTGGTCCTTCTTGGTTTGCCGATGCTCCTCATCGCGTGGATCAAACGACGCACTATCCTCTCGACTTGGCGCGACGGCACATTGATGAGTGGACGCGTCGCCTCAATTCAGGCGTCCGCGATTTCGCCCATGTGCAAATCTCTATCCGTCACCGAGCCCGGCGGCCGCGTTCTGGGCGTGCTCTGGCCCACCCGACTCGGGCCGATCGGAATTGGCGACGCGATCGACATCGTCGTCGGATCATCCACGACCCGCACCGCCCTTGCCCTGCATCACTTCGAATCCACCATGTAAGCTATAATAGTCTTTACCGGATAGACGCTCCGCCGAAAATCAGTACTAATGCCTCCACAATGATCTGGTTCTGGATCGGCTTCACCACTCTTATCGTTCTTTTTCTCGCGCTCGACTTGGGCATATTTCACCGCAACGCACACGTCGTTTCCATGAAGGAAGCACTATCGTGGTCGGGCGTTTGGATCGCGACTTCGCTGCTGTTCTCCGTCTTCATTTACTTCGCCTACGACAATCACTGGCTGGGCATCGGGCTTTCGTCGGGCGAAAATCCCAGGCCGCAACTCGACGGCTTCAAGGCCATCACGCTTTACCTCACCGGCTATGTCGTCGAATGGGCCTTGTCGGTCGATAATATTTTCGTCATCGCCCTGATCTTTGGCTACTTCAAAATCCCCGCCATCTATCAGCACCGCGTCCTGTTCTGGGGCATCATCGGCGCGATCGTGATGCGCGGCATCTTCATCGCCGTCGGAACCGCCGTGATTGAGCAGCTCAACTGGATCATTTATGTCTTTGGCGCGTTTCTCATTTTTACCGCCTACAAGATGCTCACCGCAAAGGGCGACCCCGATCCGAGCAAAAGCACAGTCATTCGTCTCGTCCACAAATACCTTCCCGTCACCACTGATTTCGACGGCCAGAAGTTCATCAAGCGCAACGTGATCCTCAACGGCGTTCCCAAACCCTGGGCGCTCACTCCCTTGGCGGTGGCGCTGATCGTCGTCGAGGCGACCGACGTGATCTTCGCCGTCGATTCCATCCCCGCGATCTTCGGCATCACCACAGATCCGCTCCTGATCTTCACCAGCAATATTTTCGCCGTCCTTGGACTCCGTTCAATGTACTTCGCACTCGCCGGCCTATTGGATAAATTCCACCTGCTGAAGGTCGCACTCGCTCTGATCCTGGGCCTGGTAGGCGTGAAGATGCTTTCGCATCACTTCCTCGAGAAAATTCCGTTCTTCGAGAAAAACCTGAGCTTCATTACACTTGCAATGATACTAATGCTACTGGCGGGCGGGGTGATTCTCTCACTCGTGTTTCCCAAGGCCGCCAAGCCCAACGAACTCAACGAAGTCACATGATCAACATCACACCACTTGTCGGCATCATCATGGGCAGCGACAGCGACTGGCCCACGCTCAAATACGCCAGCGAAATCCTGACTCAGTTCGGCGTCGCGCATGAGTCTCGCGTCGTCAGTGCACACCGCACGCCCGATCTGCTCTTCGAATACGCCTCTACCGCCCACTCGCGCGGCCTGCGCCTCATCATCGCCGGTGCGGGCGGTGCTGCCCACCTTCCGGGAATGTGCGCCAGCAAAACGCCTTTGCCCGTGCTGGGCGTGCCCATCGAAAGTCGCGTTCTTCGCGGCGTTGATTCACTGCTCAGCATCGTGCAAATGCCCGCGGGAATTCCCGTCGCCACATTCGCCATCGGCGAGGCCGGGGCGAAAAATGCCGCACTCTTTGCGGTGCAGATTTTGTCGCTCACGGATGCTTCGCTCGCACAAAAGCTCGACGCTTTCCGTGCCGCACAAACCGCCAAGGTGCTCGCCGTCGAACTGAAATGAGCTGAACTGAGTTGAGCTGAACTGATGCGAGTAATTGAGACTTTTCCACGACAAAAAGCACCGCTTTCCAACGCGTAGTCGCCAGCTTGCTGGGGCTTTGTCGGATCAGGCTTGCTTATCAAGCGCCAGCAAGCTGGCGGCTACACGTGCTCCGTCGCGCTATTCTGTCGCAGCAATTCTTCGATCAACTTGACGTGCTTCTGCGTCGCGCCGCGATTCTCGCGAACCACGCGCGCGGCCCGGATTCCCATCGCCTTCGCACCATCGAAGTCGCCCAAGAGTTGCTGAAGCACGACTTTCAAATCCGCCGTCTGCACCACGGCATCGTGCTTGAGAAGTAGCCGCATCGGCTCATCAAAATTGCCGGTGAATGGGCCCGTGATCACGGGCTTACCAAGCGCGGCCGCCTCGATCATGTCGCTGCCGTGCTGCTTCGGCCCAAGGTCCACGAGTGACCTGCCCACAAACACGACTGCCGCATGTGCGTACGCTTTTCTCAGTTCGCCCATGGTGTCGAGCAAAATGACATCGCTCGGACGCGCCGGTCGATTATTCGTTCGCCTGGTGAGCCTAAGCCCGCTTGCCTCGATCAGCCTGCCGACCTCGCCGAAGCGTTCGGGCTTTCGCGGCACGAGCAGCAGCCTCACGTCCGGATGTTCGACTCGGCAACTCGTCCACGCGTCGATGCACATCGCCTCTTCTCCGGGCCCCGTCGAGCCGCAAACAAACACCGGCTCGAGCAGCGGATCGATCGCAAGATCTGTGTAAAGCTGGTCGGCCCCTTCGACCACAGTCGCCATCGGCGCGGAATCGAATTTCATTGTTCCCGCGACACTCACGCGATCGCCCGGCACGCCAAGCGCGATAAACCGCGAGGCATGAATTTCATCCTGCGCCAGACACGCCGTGACGCGCGAAAACATCCGCTTCGAAACCGGGCCGAGCCACCGATACTTGCTGCTACTGGGTGCGGTGATTCGACCGTTGGCGATGATCACGGGAATCTGCCGTTTCTCACACTGCTTCATAAAGTTCGGCCAGACTTCCAGCTCCATCAACACGACGACGCCGGGCCTGGCGACATCGAGCACGCGTGCGATGGACTTTGAAAAGTCGAGCGGAAAGCGGATGACATCGACCCGTGAATTTCGGCCGTACAGTTGCTTGGCGCGGTCCAGGCCGGTCTTGGTTGTGGTCGAAAGCAAAATGCGTGAGGTTTCGCTGCGAGCGAGCGACGACTCGAGCAATCTATCGATCAGCGCCCCCGCGGCGTTGATCTCGCCCACGCTGACCGCATGAATCATGACATTCACCCGACCGCTCGCCTTGCAGGTCTCGCCCGTTCGCGTGCGGAGGGCGTCCATTACCTTGCGTCTGGCTCGAGGAATCAGCAGCCAGACCGGCGCGGAAAAGGCGATCCCAGAGGCATACAAGAAGTCGTACAAGTTGGGCACGCTTGCGATGATAAACCGATCCGCCATTACGCAAAGAATCGGGCGGCGCGACATCAACGCCGTCTGCCCGCTCATACGACCGCTCTTGGATTTCTTGGCGATCAACGCCCGGCATGGTAGTTTCTTCCCCTCGCCCCGGTAGCTCAATTGGATAGAGCACCGGTTTCCTAAACCGGAGGTTTCGCGTTCGAGCCGCGATCGGGGCATTGGGCTGAAATTGGACGCCGTCGAACTTTCACAGCCGAACAGATATTCCCGCCCCCGAGACTTGCATCCACGCTCAAAACCCATACATTATCCGGCTCGACTTTCCTAAAGAGTCTCTCGGGACTCGTTACATCTGCCAAGCGATTATTATGTCACTCAACTACAAACCCGGCGAAGCGATCCAACTCACCGTCAGCAAGGCCATCACAAAAGACGCCGTCCTGAAGACCGTCACCCGGCTTTTCATGAAGGACAAAGCCTTCGCCGCTCCGCTCGTCGCACGCGCGAAGAACTTCAAGGCTATTCCCAAGCGCCGCGGCGGGCGTATCTGGACGAAGTACCCGAACAAGCTTCACCCGGTATTCCCCACCGGAACCAAGGCCACCATCCGCTCGACGCCGCAGTTCCTGAAGGACCTCGCAAGCGTCTCGGAGTTCGTCTCCGTCGCCGCCGCGTAAACCGGTCGCAAGCGATAGCTAGAAACCATTTGTACAAATTAAAAAAAGGGCGTCACTTCGGTGACGCCCTTCTTCTATGGTCTTGAATTTTTTCAGCGCCGAAACCTATTTGTTCGGGCTCAGCAATTCGGTACGCGACGTCATCCGCGCGAACTGCGCACCAGGAACTTCCCGGCCCTCTGCGATAATCGCCTGCGACGCTCTTTGCCTCAGGGCTTGCAGGTTCATGAACTTGCCCGGGCACGCGGTCGATTTGGTATCGCGATGGCCGATGATGTTTTGCCGCGGAACGTCGTAGGTCTCCATGAGCCATGCGACAAGCCTGACGAGTTCCTGCTGCTGCTTCGCCGTCGGACGAGTCACATCGAAATTGCCGACGAGACAGATTCCAATTCCAAAGTCATTGAAACGGTTGTCCGCGGTCTTCGCGTGTGCGCCATACTTCTGCTTCCACCATCGCGGCCCGACCTCGACCGCTCCGTCTGCCGACCCTCGACCGTTGCCGATCACAAAGTGATATCCGAGTTCGTCCCAGCCGCGATTGGCGCGATGCTCGCGATCAAACGCCGAAGCCGAGCCTGTCGGCGAAGCGCTGTGATGCACCACGATGTACCGCCATTTTCGTGCTGCGACATTCGGTGCCCACGGCGATCTCATGACCGTTTGCGGCCGAGCCTGCGGCATGGGCGAAGCGGGCGAACTCAGTGGATACGAACTGGGCATGTCGGGCCTGGGCATCGGACGAAGCCCCGCCGCACGCTCCTCCCCGACGTGGTCGAACTCACCTGCCGACGTCAATTGCGTGGTCGCACAACCGACTCCGCCCATAACGAGTAAACTCAACATCCCCAGCCTCGCAAGCACGCGAGATTGAACGAACTTGTGAACGATTCCGTTCTTGTCGCCTGAATAATGCTGTTTTATCTGTCGGGTCATCCTTGAACCTTTTGTATTTTGCTCTGTGTCGAAATCTCTGCCGCTTACCTCTGGCCGCTTACCTCTGGCCGCGCTGTCATCTCTAAACAAAACGTCGACAAATTCTTTCACGCTCGACATCAGGAGACGACTCCACACTATCGGTCCTTGCGGCCTTGATCGGTGAGTCAAAACCCAAACTTTAGAATTTGCCTTTAGCATCTGCCTTTAGAACTTGACCTTCGGCGCATCGCGCTGCCCGGCGTCCTGAACTTCGAAGAAAGGCTGCGTGCTGAATCCGAACGGGGCCGCAAACAGATTCGTCGGGAAACTCATGATCGACGTGTTATATGAACGCACCGTCTGATTGTATCCGCCTCTAGCCCCGGCCACCTGGTTCTCCGTGTTCGACAATTCATTCTGCAACTGCAGAAAGTTCTGGTTCGCCTTCAAATCAGGATATGCCTCTGCGACTGCAAAAAGCTGACGAAGCGATCCCGACAACTGATTATCCGCAGCGATCGCGCCCGCGGTGTTGCCCGGCGCGACGGACGCCGCGGCATTGCGGGCGCTGATCACTCGGTCGAGCGTTTCTTTCTCGTGCGACGCATAGCCTTTGACGGCCTCGACCAGATTCGGAATCAGGTCGTATCTTCGCTTAAGCAGCACATCAATTTGTGCCCAGCCGGTCCGCACCTGCTCGCGCAAGGCAACCAGCCCGTTGTAGGCCGAAATCGCCCACAAAACTGTTAGGACGACGACGCCCAGAATGACGAGTGAAACAATTAGTCCTGTACCCATGGTATTTTGCGCTCCTTAGTTTTACTTACTGACTCCCACGTTTTGTACTTGCTGGCGGAGAGTCTGTCACCTTCTGCCTGACCCGCACTTCTGACTATACGATCAGGTGACGACATGATACTGCCGGGTTTTCTCGAAAATATTTCGGAATTATTCCGTCGCACAGATGGAAGTGGCCGATAATCCAGTTTGCATGCAAACAGAAGTACCGCGCATCCCCGCAGCCGACGCCCGTTCAGCGAAGGGAGAACCAGTGGTTCGCATAGGCGTATTGGTCACGAGCGCGGGGCGTGGACGAGATATTGAAAACACGGCTGAACGCTCCGCTGAGCGGGCGTCGGCAAACGCAGCCGATCTCATCGAAGACGCACCGCGCGAATTTTCACTCCTGCCCGTTGCCGACGATCTCGTCGCTCGGACTTTCATCAGTCCCGAACAGCGTAAGATCCAGCAATTGGGTCCCATCGTGTGCAAGGTCGGGCCGTTCTGGACGATCGCCGGCGACTCTTCCGACGTCGATGCCGCCGCGGGGCTCGCGCTCTTTGAACTGATCAGTCGATTGCGGAACACCCCAGCCAGCGAATGCCCTGAGGTGCTTATCATCATCCCCGCGGACGGCGGCTTTGATCCGCGTCTCATCCCGATCCTGGCTTCTCCAATCGTCCGCGGCGAGGCCGACCTCGCCGTCGGTTCGCGCCAGACCCGCGGCTCGCTTTCCCCCGATCTTGAGCCACATCTTCTGGGGCGCGACGCCGTCGCCCGGCTGTTTTTTCGGGCCATCACCGAGAAACGCTTCACAGACTTCTCTCCTTATCGCGCCGTGCGATTTTCGCTCCTCGACACCCTGCTTCCGCGTACCCCGCATTCGTCATGGGCGTTCGAAATGCAATGGCGCGCCATCAGGCTCGGCATGCGAATTCGCGAAGTCGATATCTCCTATCGCCCGCCAACTCCAATCAGCCCCTCGCACCTCGGCTTCGCGTGCAACTATACACTCGGTGCATTCTCCGCGCTCAAAACCCTCGCGACCGCCCGGTCGACCAAGGTTTAGTTCTGTCACGTCAGACGGATCGCATTTAATTCTCGCGCCGAAAGTTTGGATTGCGGCAATCCCTTCCGCCAGGCAACTCAAGATTAAAAATTGCCCCTACACCGACGCGGCCGTGATTCGCATGAGCTGTTCCTGACTGCCAACACCTGATTGGTTGTGAGGCACGCCGTCCTTAGCCACACCACTTTCAGCCGTTTGATCCCAGCGATCCAAGCCGATATGGGCCGCTTGAACATGCACGTTCGTGCGGCGGACCCACGTCGCGTCGGACAGCATTGTCCAGGCGTGGCCCGTGTCGTTGAGATTGATGTCCAGCTTCTGACGCAACCGCTGCTGGAGCAACTTGTCCTCGACGGGCGTGATCGCTTCGACACGCGCTTCGAGGTTGCGATACATCCAGTCGGCAGAACCGATGTAGTATTCTTCGCTCCCGGCGTTGTAGAAATAATAGATTCGGCTGTGCTCAAGAAATCGGCCCAGCACACTGACCACGCGAATGTTCTCGCTCATTTCTGCGACGCCCGGCACGAGACAGCAAAATCCGCGAACGATCAGATCAATTTTCACCCCCGCATTCGAAGCCTCATACAACTTCTCGATCATCGTCTGGTCCTGCAGCGCGTTCATTTTGCCGATGATGTACGCCTGCTTCCCCGCTTTGGCATGCATGATTTCGCGGTCAATGAGTTCAAGAAATCGCTCGCGCATCATGACCGGCGCGACGAGCAACTTCTTGTAGTCACGCTTCAGACTTCGGCCCGTCAGATAGTGGAAAAGCTCAATGACGTCGGCGGTGATAACGGGGTCGGCGGTAAATAATCCGACGTCGGTGTAAAGCTGTGCGGTACGTGAATTGTAATTGCCCGTTCCGATGTGCGCGTACGTCCGCAGGCCGTCGGGTTCGTCTCGAACGACGACGGCGAGCTTGGTGTGGGTCTTAAGCCCGACAAGCCCGTACACGACGTGCACGCCTGCCTTCTCGAGCCGCTGCGCCAGTTCGACGTTTCGCTGCTCGTCGAAGCGCGCCTTGATCTCCACCAGTACCGCGACCTGCTTGCCCATCTCCGCGGCACGGATCAGCGCGGGAACAAACGGCGAGTCGGAGCTGGTTCGATAGAGCGTCATCTTAATCGCCAGCGTCTTCTCGTCGTCCACCGCAGACGTGATGAACCGCTCGACAGAATCCGCGAATGATTCGTAAGGGTGGTGCACCAGAAAATCGCCCGCTCGGATCACCGCAAAAATATCGCTCGATTCATCCATCAACCTGGGCGGAACGATCGGCACCCACGGCTTGTACTTCAGGTCCGGGCGGTCGATCCGCGTCAGTTCCATCAGATCGTCCATATCCACGGGCCCGCGAACCAGGTACACGTCGTCTGCGTGCACGTCCAGCCCGTCAACGATCATCTGCTTCATCGGCGCGCTCATCGCCTGCGGAATTTCAAGCCGCACCACGCCCGCCATACGCCTGCGCCTGAGCTCGAGCTCCACCATGCTGAGCAGATCATCCGCGTCTTCCTCGTCCATCTCGATGTCAGCATTTCTTGTCACGCGGAACAAGTGATTTTCTAAAACCTTCATCCCGGGAAAAAGCTGATCGAGATTCGCACCGATCACGCCCTCAAGTGATACAAACGTCAGGTCAGTCGATTTGTCCGCCTGCGTCTTGCCGTGCGGAACCTGCACCCATCGGGGCAGATTGTCGGGCAGCTTGATGCGGACGAACGATCGCTCGCCTTCCAAGATCACGCCGTCACTTTTTCGCGACGGGGCCTCGAGCATCACGCCCATCGACTTGCTCAGATTGCTGATGAACGGGAACGGGTGCCCCGGATCGACGGCCAGCGGTGTGAGGATTGCAAACACCTGCTTCTTGAAGAACGTGTCGCAGTGCTCTTTCTGGGCGGTGCTCAGGTCGTCGTATCGGCGAATCGAGATGCCGTGCTTTTTCAACTCCGGATGAAGGTTCTTGAACCAGCACTCCATCTGGGCGGCGAGCATTGGCGCGACCCGGTCGTGAATCGCAGTGAGTTGCTGATCGACGGTCAGACCGTCGATCGACCGGTCGGCGACGGCGGACTCGCGCTGGCGGTGAAGCCCGCCCACACGCTTCATGAAAAACTCGTCCAGGTTCGAGGCGAAAATCGCAAGGAACTTGACGCGCTCGATCAGGGGCACGGTAGGATCTTGCGCCAGTTCCAAAACCCGCTTGTTGAAATCAAGCCAGCACAGCTCGCGATTGAGCAGGCGAGGAGGCGTGACCCGGGTGACGGTTTGAGCTTTGACGGCCATATCAGGGTTTCAGAGAGACAGGTTATACGAGCGCTTCTTTGTTGGATGATGCCTGCGTTCGGACAAGGCCGCAAGAGAAGCATGCTGAAGAAGGAGCAGTGTTTGTCCCCGAAGGCACGAACTGCCGCGCGGCGCGACGGGGGAGAGGCTTGTGCGAAAACGACGCGCACGAGTAATGCACAGGCGTGCAGCGAAAGTGGGCCGATAATTGAAAAGCCGGCGCGAGGGCACCGGCTTTTGGAGTCTTGAAAAATGTCCAGCCAAGGCGGTCGAGCGACCTCCAGAACCACGCCCCTTGTGCCGCCTGTTGGGCACCGCCGGTCCGCGTATTCCGATGGCAATGAACTGTCTTATCGCTTGCGGCGATCGCGACGCGCTTTGCGCTTTTTGCTACCGACTTTGCGGCGGCGACGGGGCTTTGCCATCTGCAGACTCCTTTCGTCTCATTACAAGAACTTGAAATACCATCAGGGCAGACCAACGCGGCTTGCCCACTTGTGCGATTCGAGCCGCGTAACGTATCGCATCGGTAAGAGAATCGCAAATCTAGCATGTAAGGCTCCTCCTCCGATTCTCTCGTTTTTTTGCAAACCGGGCATAGGCACGAGAGTTGCATATCAGGTTTCGAACCTGCCCGTGATCCGTTTTCAGAGCGTTCTTTTCTTGTCCAACTTTTCAGGAGATGCTCAGATGGCACATGTCAGCGAGAAGTCCGTCGTTTCTTCCAAATCCGCCCGCAAGTCACGTCCCAGCGAGACCGTTCGAATCGCCTGGGGCAACGTCCCCGTAAAACCCGCCCAGCGTAAACAACTGCTCTCTGGGCTGCGTCGTTGTATTTCGATCGGCAAGCACGTCCGCGGTTTCGTGCTATCCATCGACCTCCAGCACGTCGGTAAATTTTTCACTCTCAAGGCCACCGTCAACGATTCCCGCGGGTCGGCCGAGTGTAAGATCAAAGAAACCCACTGGCACGCGGGCCTGCGTCAATTGCTGCGTTCGCTGCATGCGCTGGTGCACACCAGGCGTATCGAGATGCTGCGTGTCGCCTGACGATTTTTGATGGCACTCCAGCCGAATGCAGACGGTCCGATTTCATGCTCTCTTTCTCACTCACTCTAGAAATCTCGCGATGCCGGAACTGGAAGATTTCTAATTTCGCCTGGAGTACCCTCACGTTTAAATCAGCTTCGTCTACTTGCTCGACATCAGCATCAAGCTCGCCACACCCACCTGCAGCCAGATCGCGACAAGGATCAGCGACATGTGCGTCGCGGTCGAGTCTTTGTAGAGCCACGCACCGAACATGTCCGCGATCGAGAAGCCGAGCATGATTCCCGCAAGAAGCCTTGCGACGGAAAAATCCTGAGGCTTGTCGCTCAGGTGACGAAGCTCATCGATGATCTGCGTCTGCTGTCTCTGCAGC